>NZ_DASTTN010000330.1:0-2572 GCF_035760125.1 Flavobacterium sp. | reverse complement strand
AGTCAAGCCATACAAGTCATTAGAACTGCTGTGGAGCGAGGCGTTACTTTTTTTGACACTGCGCAGGCGTATGGTCCGTATGTCAATGAAAAATTATTAGGAGAAGCATTAGTCCCTTTTAGAAAAGAGGTTGTTGTTGCTACAAAATTTGGTTTTAAATTAGAAAATGGCGCCATTACAGGACTTGATAGTCGTCCAGAAAATATTAGAGCAGTTGCAGAAGCATCTTTAAAAAGTTTAAAAACAGATTATATCGATTTGTTCTACCAACACAGAGTAGATCCAAATGTACCCATTGAGGAAGTGGCTGGTACGCTGAAAGATCTAATTAATGAGGGCAAAATTCTTCATTACGGACTTTCAGAAGCGGGTGCTTCTACCATCAGAAAAGCACACGCCATTCATCCTGTGGCTGCGGTTCAAAACCAATATTCTATTTGGACAAGAGAACCTGAATTGGAAGTATTGCCTGTATGTGAAGAATTAGGAATTGGTTTTGTGCCTTGGGGGCCACTTGGAACTGGGTTTTTAACTGGGACTATTGATGCTAATACGAAGTTTGACAGCAATACCGATTTAAGAGCCAGTTTTCCTCGATTTACTCAAGAAGCCATCAAAGCAAATATGCCATTGGTAGATATGCTTCGTGCTATTGCAAAAGAAAAAAACGCAACTCCTGTACAAATAGCATTGGGTTGGTTATTGGCTCAAAAACCTTGGATTGTGCCAATTCCGGGAATGGATAAAGCGGAATTTATTGATGACAATATCAAGTCAATTGACCTTGAATTAACTACTGCCGACCTTAAATATATTGATGACCAGCTGACCGCAATCAAAATTCAAGGAGCTAGATTAGATGAAGGTTTACTGTCAATGTCTGAATAGTAAAATCAAAATGAATCTATTACTAAAATGTTTTGTAATACTGCTGCTCTTTACTGCAGAAGTGATTTGTCCGCAAACAAAATCCAACAAAGAAACTATGGAAACAGATAAAATAGATACTGATCAGGTGCTTGATGTAACTCGTCAACTGACACAGTTGATGATTGATAAGGACACAGCAGGACTGAACAGAATTTTAGATATGCATTTCACGCTTACGCACATTACGGGATATGTGCAACCAAAAGAGGAATGGTTCTCCGAGATTGAAAGTGAGCGAATGAAATACTATTCATATAAAGAGGTAAAAACTACAGTAAAAATAGACGGAGATAAAGCCACATTTGTTGGTCAGAATTTGCTGGATGCACGAATTTGGGGTACACGAAACAACTGGCGTTTGCAACAGACGATGCAACTTGAAAAACGAAATGGAAAATGGATTATCCTGAAATCGGTAGCCATCACATTTTAAAAAATAAAAATTATGGAAAAGAGAATATTAGGAAACAGCGGATTAGAAGTTTCGGCACTTGGAATGGGGTGTATGGGTCTGAGTTATGGCTATGGTCCTGCAACAGACAAACAACAAGCCATAAAATTAATAAGGGAAGCTTACGAACAAGGAATCACCTTCTTTGATACAGCTGAAGCTTATGGTATTGCAAATGAAGAATTAGTTGGCGAAGCATTGCTTCCTTTTAGAAAAGAAGTAGTTATTGCTACCAAATTTGGTTTTAAGGATGGCGATGCCACTAAAGGACTAGATAGCCGACCAGAACGAATTAGAGCAGTCGCTGAAGAATCTTTAAGACGACTCAAAACAGATGTCATTGATTTATTTTATCAACATCGAGTAGATCCAAACATGCCAATGGAAGATGTTGCCGGAACGGTTAAAGATCTTATTCAAGAAGGAAAAGTAAAACACTTTGGACTTTCGGAAGCTGGTGTTTCATCCATTCGAAAAGCACACGAGGTACAACCCGTAACGGCTTTGCAAAGCGAATATTCTATTTGGTGGAGAGAACCTGAATTAGAAATTTTACCAACATTGGAAGAATTAGGAATTGGATTTGTGCCTTTTAGCCCATTGGGTAAAGGTTTTTTGACCGGTGCCATCAATGAAAATACCCAATTTGATTCAACCGATTTTCGAAATATTGTACCTCGCTTTAGTGAAGAAAACAGAAAAGCCAATCAAAGATTAGTGACCTTATTAGGTGAGATTGCTTTTCAAAAAGAAGCGACAACTGCACAAATTGCATTAGGTTGGTTGTTGGCACAAAAACCTTGGATTGTACCAATTCCAGGTACTACAAAATCACATCGATTAACAGAGAACATTGGAGGGGTTTCTATTCATTTATCTGCTAATGATATTAAAAAAATTGATTATGCATTTACACAAACAACGATACAAGGAGACCGCTATCCAGCCCATTTACAAAAAAGAGTTGGTAACTAAAAATCTAAAAAAATGAAAAAAGAAAATGTAATTGTTGTAATCGGTGCTGGGTCTATTGGTCAGGCCATCGCCAGACGTGTGGGTACAGGAAATCATATTTTGCTGGCTGATTTAAGTCAGGAAAACAGCGATGCAGCCGCAAAAGTACTCAGAGATGCAGGTTTTAAAGTTAGTACCGCCATTGTTGATGTTTCCTCAAGGTCATCGGTTCACGCA
>NZ_DASTTN010000329.1:0-4913 GCF_035760125.1 Flavobacterium sp. | reverse complement strand
TAAATGCAAAGTGTTTTTTTTATCTTTTTGTTCGTAATACATTTCTTTTACAATTTCAGTAGCAGTTTCTTTTAGCGTTGGAAATCTAGTATAGTCATCAAGAATATATTCCTTGGCAATTGGCTCGTAAAAAGCGCTTATTGATTTCGTTTTTAGAATACTATCTGTTTTTTTGCTGTAATAAGCATTCTCAATTTGACTGGCTATAGATCGATTAAGTAAAGTTTCTGAAAGAGCAGGTGTCAAATTTATGTTCGGTTGAAAATTGAGTTTTGAATAGGCAACTCCAGAAGTATTGTCTAGTACTACCGTATAGTTGGAACGTTTATCATCGATAACTTGAATGTTTACAGATGAATTGTAATATGCTTTGTCGATATTGAAAATGAAATTTCCATTTTTATCTGTTTTCACGACTTTGAAAGCGAACGTTTTTCCCGGAATCGATAGACCAATATTTATATTTTGTATATCGCTTGGATTGTTTTTGCAAATGATTTTACCAGTAATCATTTCACCTCTTAATTCAGGTAAAATAATTTTATTGGCTTTATTTATAGGTTCTATTTTTGAAACTATTTTTGAAAATTCTTCAGCAGAGGTTTGTTTCGTTGAAGGTAAATCTTCTAGTTTTCTAACAGAGAAGGAATAATTTCCGTTTTTGGCTATTTCATTTAAGGTTGCAACATTAATGTTTACTTGTTCTCTATTTGCAAATGCTTTTTTATTTAAATTGAGTTTTAAGTAATCATTTGTCGTTACACTCTGAATTTGTTGAGTTGGTAATATCGGAGTATCACCTGTAGCAGTGTTGGTAGCTGAATTATTTGCTACAGTTTGATTTTCCGTTGTTTGAAATGGATTGACAATAACAATATCAATTTGGAAAAAAGGCGCAACAGTTTGGTTCAACATCCAGTTGGTATAGCCGATGAGTTTGTAATTTCCCGTTTTTATAGTGGTAGGTACAAAATAATCACCTTGCCCTTTGGTGTTTTCAAGATAAATTTTGTTTTTGAAAACCGTTTTTTTGTCACTATCCACAAGTTCCACGTAAGCTATTTTACTAACATTGCTTGGTGTTTTATTGGATAGTTTTAAGCAATTAAGCTTATAATACAGAGTCTCTCCAGTGACAAATGTTGTTGCATTTGTACTGATAAATATTGTTTCATCGCTATAGAAATTTTGCTTTTCATTGGATGAACTGATTTGCTGGGCTGTAACTTTTTGAAAATTAGAGCATAATAGTGCAAATAAAAAGAGGTGTTTTAATCTTCCCAAAATAGTGGTTTTATGTTAGACGAAAAAGAAGTGCAATCTCCACATTCAATGTGGACCATGTGATAATTTATACCTTCATGAAATTGATATGCTAATTTATTTATACCAATGCCTTGTATTAAATCATAGCCTCTGCAACCGGGACTAAAACAAAGAGTGTATATGTCTTGATCGCAGGTAGTATAGTAAGGAGGTGCTAATTCTCCCGGAAATAAATCTTCATAATTAAAATAGATTCTTTTTGATGAAGCGGAAGCGACATCAAAATAACCAATTATCTTGTCATTTTCATTGTTTACAGATTTGATATTGCCATTTATAAATCCAGGTTGAGTAGGATATAAAATACTTCCGGAACCTGATAATTTTTTTAAAGTTGTGTAATAAGTATAAGAGGCTAAACTTTCTACGTATTGCTTTACCAAAATACTATACCGATGAGTAATAATATAATTTTGATCACTAATAAAACGTACTAAAAAATTAAGCCGAGCTTCATTTAAATTGTTAGTGTTTGTTAAAAGTAGTTCTGTATTCTTTTTTGTACTATAACAAATTCGGGTGTTCGTTGGGTTAGGTACGATACCGATTGTTGTTTCACTCAATACAACTGATTTGCTTGCTACCCATTTTGGAGCTATTATTTTATAGGTTTCTTCATATTCGTATCTATAGTATTTAGCTGTGTTTGTTGGGTCATAACTGCTTACTCTAATACCAACACCCCTTAAACTGTCTTTTGTTTCCACTGTTGCTTTAATTTCCTGCATTGGATTTATCGGAGTTAAGGTCTCAGTTGAAGATTCAAAAGATCTACCATCCTTCGTTTTAATGTTCAATCGATATTCCTTACCTGCAGTGGCTTGAAATTCAGTAGTAGAAATGTATTTCCCAGATTCTTCCTTAAAGTCATATCGAATTCCGGTATTATCAGTAATAGAAATCTCAGCTCCTTTTTCTATTTGGATTGTTGCATCTTCAAATCTGGATGTTTTAGTAAGTGTTATTTCTTGTTTTTTGAATTCATTGGTAATAGTTGCTTCTACCACTAATGCTTCCTCATACGTATTGGTTTCTAGTATGTACGGCTCAGTACATCCGTTTAATAGAAAGCATATTAAAAGCAAAAAGATAATCCCATTTAATACAATAGATGTTCTTTTACACTCTATTGGTGAAGAACTTTTTTGGTTTTTATTTTGATTGTAAGTAGTCATTTATTTTTAATTCGTTTGCTTTCTTTAATCTTCCCAAAAAGAAGGTTTTATATTTGAGCCAATTTTTGTACAGTCACCGCAAGGAGCATTAACCCAATTGGGACTTCCTGAATAGGTTACTTTGCCTAATCCGATGTCATCTATAAGCCCTCCATTATGTGTGCAGGGCTGTTCTCCATAGCAAAACGGGGTACAATCCGTATAATAAGGTGGGGGAGCCTCACCCGTAAATAAATCGATGTAATTAAAATAAATTCTTTTTGTTGATACCGAAGTTACATCAAAATAGCCAATTATTTTGTCGCTAGGATTATCTACGGATCTTAAATTTCCATATAAAAAACCAGGCTGATTAGGAGATAATAAACTTCCAGATCCAGAGAGTTTTTTTAAAGTGCTGTAATAAGAATAGGAAGCTAAGTTTTCTATATATTGTCTCACCAAAATACTATAGCGCTCCATGATAATGTAATTCTGATTACTGATGAATCTTACGTTAAAATTTACATGATTGTCATTTAATTCAGCTGTGCTTGTCAATAAAATTTCGGTTGATTTTTTTGTGTTATAACAAATCCTGGTGTCAGGAGAATTGGGAATTAAGGCATAAGTTGCCTCTGATCTAGGGTATCTTGGATCGGGAGGAACTACAATTGCTTTATTTAAATTCCAACTTGGAGCAATAATTTTATACGTTTCTTCGTATTCGTATCTATAATATTTAGCTTCGTTTATTGGATCAAAACTAGTTACTCTGATGGCAACGCCCCGTAAGCTATCTTTTGTTTCCACAACTGCTTTTACATCTTGCATAGCGTTTATTGGAGTAAGTGTTTCGGTTGAAGATTTAAAAAATCTGCCATCTTTAGTATTGATATTCAATTGATATTCTTTTCCTGGAATGGCTTGAAATTCGGTTGTTGAAAAATATTTACCTGATTCTTCTTCAAAGTTATATCGAGTTCCAGTATTATCAGTAATAAAAACATCGGCACCCGATTCTATTTGGGTTGCTGTATCTTCAAATCTCGAAGTTTTTGTTAATGTTATTTCTTGTTTTTTGAGTTCATTGGTAATCGTGGCTTCAACAATTAATGCTTCTTCGTAAGTATTTGTTTCTAATATATAGGGCTCTGTACAACTATTTATAGTAAAGCAAATTAGGAGCAGGAAAATTATTTTATTATAAGACATAGTTATTTGTTCGCCTTCTTTTTTGGAGGCAAATGCAAAATCGAAAGCTATTCGTTTGTTTTTCGATTTTGAAATGAAATATGTAATTAATCTACCCAAAATGCTGGTTTTATATTTGATGAAAAGGTGGTGCAATCTCCGCAGGGAGCTGGATATATATGATAAAGAATTCCTTCATTGAGTGAATAAGTCATTTTATTATTTGAAAAATAATAAACTAATTCATTTCCATAGCATGGAGGTGGTCCGAAACAAAATAAAAGTTCCTGCTCGTCACATTTTGTGTAGTAAGGAGGCAAGAGATCGGTTGGGAATAAATCTATATAATTAAAATAAATTCTTTTAGAGGAAACAGAAGCCACATCAAAATAGCCAATTATTTTGTCATTCGGATTATTTACAGATTTTAAATTACCAATTAATAAACCCGGTTGGTTTGGAGATAATACACTTCCAGATCCAGCTATTTTTTTTAAAGTTTGGTAATAGGTATAGGATGCAAGGTTTTCTACATATTGCTTTACTAAAATGCTATAACGATGTGATATAATATAGTTTTGATCACTGATAAAACGAGGAACGAAATCTACTCGGTCTTCATTTAATTCATTAGTGCTTGTAAGTATGATTTCAGTATTTTTTTTGGTACTATAACAAATTCTTGTGTTAGGATTATTAGGTATGACTTCTAAAGTTGGGTTAGCACCATTTACACCTTCTATAACAATAGCTTTTTTTAAACGCCATTCGGGGGCAATAATTTTATAGGTTTCTTCGTATTCATAACGGTAATATTTAGCAGTGTTCGTTGGATCGTAACTACTTACTCTAATGGCTACCCCTCTTAAACTGTCTTTTGTTTCTACTGCTGCTTTTACATCTTGGATTGGGTTTACTGGAGAAAGAGTTTCAGTTGTTGATACGATAGTTCTACCATTTTTAGTATTAATATTTAACCGATATTCTTTTCCTGGAATGGCTTGAAATTCTGTAGTAGAAATATATTTACCCGACTCTTCTTCAAAGTCATATCGAGTTCCGGTATTATCGGTAATAAAAACATCGGCACCCGATTCGATTTGAGTTTCTTTGTCTTCAAATCGGGAAGTTTTTGTTAATGTTATTTCTTGCTTTTTGAGTTCATTGGTTATCGTGGCTTCAACAACTAATGCTTCTTCATAAGTATTTGTTTCTAATATATAGGGCTCTGTACAACTA
>NZ_DASTTN010000328.1:0-10583 GCF_035760125.1 Flavobacterium sp. | reverse complement strand
CAATGTCTCAAGAAGCGACAATAACCCACATGGGTTTTTAATTGAACGCTGGAATACAATCGAGAATAAGGATTTAAAGGTTGAAAACAGAAAGTAAGCAATGATGTCGTCGCTATTTAAAAGGCATGGAAGTAAATCGGTATACACAGCAGAAAGCAGTAGTAAGGGGGGCCTAATAGTACATAAGTATTATTTAATTATTCAAGATAAATGGGCAAAAAAAATGAGTAGTGTAACATCAGGACTCTCTAAAAGAAAGTTGATTTGTTTATTGGGTTTATTTGTGATTCTTACTGGGAGTGCCTGTTTTTATATTATTTCAGAAAGTCTTTCAAATAGAACTAAAAGCAGTATAAAGATCATACCCATATCTAAACCAATTAATGAAATCAGAGAATCTGTTTCTACTATTTCTGGACCGATTTCTGTTTCCAGAGCGGAATTAAAAAGAATTATCTGCTTTAGGAAGTATCTGGACAGTCTTGGAAAAAGTCCAAAAGGGAAAAAGGCATACGATAGTATTGATAGGTGTCGACCTGGATTTATGGATAGTCTTGTTTTTATTGAAAATTATTATAAATCAAATTTTAAAAATTAAACCATGGAACAAAAAACAATATCATTAAGAGAGATAAAGCAGCGTAAGATGCTTTTGATCTTACCAGTGTTGACATTGCCTTTTATTACTCTGCTGTTTTGGACTCTTGGAGGGGGCAGAATGAATGCCATCACAGTAGAGCCTGAAGGGAGAAGAGGTTTTAATGTTGAACTTCCTGAACCCAAATTTAAAGTGGATTCTGATTTGGATAAGATGAGTTATTATGATCAGGCGGCTCTGGATTCCATAAAAAGGAAAGAACAAATCAGAAAAGATCCTAACTATGTGGAAGAAACATTCTTTGATGATTCGGAATCAATCGGGTATGATACTTTGCCCGCGCAAAAAAGTTATAGGCAGAAAAGAAGTGCATTAAATACCAGTTCTTTTAAAAACCCAAATGAAGAGAAAGTATATCAAAAATTGGAAGCGCTACAAAAGGCAATTAGCCAGCCTTCAGATGCGATAGGGAATGGTCAAGACATGAGCGAATTTGAAAACCAGCGTTCATCCACTGTTGACTCGGATGATGTAAAAAGCTTAGAGCAAATGATGTCAGCCATGAATCAACCTCAAGCGCCAGACCCTGAATTGAAGCAACTGGGGGGTATGTTGGAGAATATATTGGATATCCAACATCCTGGACGTGTGGCTGAAAAATTAAAACAATCCTCCATAAATCAGAAAGGTAAAGTGTTTGCGGTGGATAAAAAAGGAGGTGAAGATAATATCACTTCACTGCAAGTCGCAACTCAAAAAGATCGGAACGATCAAGGAGCATTATTAAGACAGGATTCATTTTATTCTTTAGAGGAAGGTTTTGTGCCTGATGAAATGCAAAATGCATTGGAAGCAGTTATTCCCGAAATGCAAGTCATTGTAGATGGATCAACAGTTAAGCTTCGACTGAGTAGTGATGTTTTTATAGAAGGAGTATCAATTCCTAAGAATAGTTTTCTCTTTGGTATTGCTTCTTTAAAAGGGGAACGATTGGTAGTTAAAATAAGCAACATTAAATACAAGAATTCTCTATTTCCTGTAGAACTTTCGGTTTATGATATGGACGGAATTGCTGGTATCTATATCCCAGGGGCAATAAATAGGGATGTGGCCAAAGCTTCTGCCGATCGCTCCATTCAGACGCTAGGTGTGGCAAGTCTTGATGATTCTTGGGGGGCACAGGCGGCAGGAGTAGGTATCGAAGCAGCTAAAAGTCTTTTGAGCAAAAAGGTGAAGTTGATTAAAGTGGTGGTAAAGGCAGGATATCAGGTGTTGCTTTATGATGAGAAACAAAAGAATTCAAAATAACTTTTAAAATTTTAAATGATGAAAAATAGTATTTTATGGATTACAGCATGTCTTTTATTGATTACACTCTCAGGCTTCGGACAATTAAAGACTAAAGGTGAAAATCGCTCAACAATTGAACCGAGGGATTTACAAATAGGTTATTCTAAAACAACCAGTATTGTATTTCCGTATGCCATTAAAAGTGTGGATAGAGGGAGCGCAGAAGTTTTGGTTCAAAAGGCCAAAGGGGTTGAAAATATTTTACTGATAAAGGCGGGGCAGCAAGATTTCACACAAACAAATCTTTCGGTTATTACAGCAGATGGCAGGTTGTATAGTTTTGTTTTAAATTATGATGAACAATGCCCCATTTTAAATTTAGTCGCCGGCAATGAAGGAACGTCTAATCAAGAGGTATTGTTTTCTTCTGAAAATGAAAACCAAAAACAGATTCAGCAGTATGCTTCTTTGGCATTGTCAAAGAAGAAAAGAATAGGCGGTTTAACTCAGAATCGATTTTATATTAAGCTTCAAGTCAATGGAGTATTTATTCATCAAGATGTGATGTATTTCAGACTACTGCTGGGTAATGCGTCAAGGATTAATTATGACATTGATCAGCTGCGATTTTTTGTACGCGATCAAAAGAAATCCAAACGAACGGCATCGCAGGAAATTGAAATTTCACCACTTTTTTCTACATCAAATGTCAAGACAATCCCGGACGGGTCTGAAGTTAGTGTAGTATTTGCTTTGCCCAAATTTACGATCCCGGAGAAACAATATTTTGTAATACAGCTTATTGAAAAAAGCGGAGGGAGGCATATAGAGCTTAATGTAAAAAATAGAGAACTGGACCAGGTAGAGGTACTAACGAGTTTGTAAAAAAAGGATTAATTTAAAAATAATTATCATGAATCAGAAAAATTTAGAATACTTAAAAGATCAAATAAAATTTACCGGTTTTGGTGAAGGGATGGAGAATGCTTTAAAGGAGAAGATGGAAAAAGGGGAAACGGAGTTCACATTGAGCCATAATGTGAAGTATGGCAATGATTTTGTGTCTGCCAATTTGAACTTCAAAAAGTCAGATCAAGGTGATATGTATTTCTTTAATTCCTATAAAATGAGCCTTGAAAAAGAGCAGTCAAAGGAAGTCTTAGCGCAAACTTTCTATATTAATAAAGACAACAATATTACTGCCAAGGAAGCTTACAACTTAATGGAAGGCCGCGCCGTTAATAAGGATCTTAAAAATAGAGAAGGAGAATTGTACAATGCTTGGATTAAATTGGATTTTAAGGAGACCGATGGCAATGGTAATTTTAAACTGAATCATTACCATCAAAACTATGGTTATGACCTTGCAGGCAGCTTGGCAAAACATCCCATCAAAGAACTGGAAAATGAAAAATATAAGGACGATCTGTTAAATTCTCTTAAAAAAGGGAATGTGCAGTCGGTAATTTTTACAATTGACGGTGTTGAGAAAAAGCAATTTGTGGAGGCTAATCCCCATTTTAAAACAATTAATGTTTATGACGGTAGTATGCAAAGGGTCAATAATAGAGAGAGTAAAGAGCAAAAGCAGAATGAATCGGAAGGAAAATCAGCAGGTAAGGATGTAAAGATCAAGCCTGATAGTGACACTGATGTCTCGGAACCTGGAGAGAAGGGTAAGAGAAGGAGAAATAAGCAGACCAACTCAATATAGCGGTAATGGATAATTTAAAACCCTTATCGGATTTCTTTTTAGCCATTGAGAAGGACTTTCGTATTAGTACTACACATATTGCCATATATGCTGCCCTGCTTCAATATCGAATAGGTAAGGGTTTTATTAATCCAATACAGGTATTTAGGTACGAAGTTACTTCGCTGGCAAAAGTTTCTTCAGCTTATACATATCTTAAATGTATTCATGAGTTAAGTGAATATGGATACATTAAGTACGAGCCATCATTAAAAAAAACTCAAGGGAGTAAGATATATTTCATAGATGCATAGAAAAAAGAAATGCTCAAATTTTTGAAAACAAATAAGTACTATGAAACAGTTTGCATTTGAAGATCTTCCCTATATTATTGGAAAACTATACAATAAAATCGATAAGATAGAGAAATTACTTAAAGAAAATCATATAAGTGATCGTAGAGGTTTAGAAGAAGAGCTTCTTACTATTGATGGAGCTTCAAGATTATTAAACCTTTCTGTTTCTACCATATATACTAAAGTGTGTAAAAATGAAATTCCAGTCAATAAGCAGGGAAAACGTCTTTATTTTTATCGAACTGAATTATTAAATTGGATTAAATCCGGGCGAGTAAAAACTATTACAGAAATACAGAAGGAAACAGAAGAAAAATTTAATTCAAAAAAAAACATGTAAATGGAAAGAAAAAGACATCACTTACAAGTGATGTCTTTTTTTATTTACAAGACTTTATTTTAAGCTTATTCTGTTGGCTGCATCTCTCTTGTTTTTATCAATTATGTGAGCATAGATTTGAGTAGTTTTCACACTTTTATGACCAAGCATTTTAGAAACAGTAAAAATATCTGTTCCTGAGAATATCTGCAATGTAGCATAAGTGTGTCGAAAACAATGGAATGTAATATGTTTTGTAATTCCGGCCTGAGTAACCCAAACAGGCATTACTCTATCCACATCCCATTTTTTTAGCCCTGCAAATACTTTATCATTTTCATTTGTTCTTTCGCCAAGGATTTCAAATGCTTCATCTGTTATAGGCATTGTTTGTAAACCATCGGTTTTCTTTTGCTTAAATCTGATATAATATCCATCATCTTCTATAAATTGTACTTCAGACCAAATAAGTTTAGCTATATCTGAATATCTAATTCCAGTCAATGTAGAGAATATCGAAATTCTGTGAACAATTGCATTTGAACAAGGTGTACTAAATAATTTTTTAGCTTCGCTTAAGGTTAAAAAGTTTCGTTGGGATTCCTGCTCTTTAATTGATTCTATTCCGGAATTAATGTCAGTTCTCAATTTTCCTTCTTTATAAGCCCTTTTAAGTGTGGTTTTTAGTTTATTATGATAAGAAAGAGCTGTATTACGGGATAATGTTTTTCCTGTATCTCTTCTGTTTTTAGCTTTTAATAAATATTCTTTGTAATCATTCATAAATATTACCGTTACATTTTTAAAGCAAATTTCTTGATTTTCAAGAAATGCTTCGAAGTGTGAAATTGCACTGTACCAGATTGACTTGTTGTTTCCTTCTTTTTTATCTGCCAATTTCTTGAAATATTTTAAAAATGAACCTTGTGAGATTCTCTGAATCTCCAGCTGTTCTTTTTCAAATTCAGAATATACCTCATGTTTGCGAACTTCATTCTGTCTTCGGATATGAATCAATTCCGCAGTATGAAGATTCTCAATATTTGCTATCTTTTGAATTTGATTATTTGGTTTTTGGAAAAGATATATTTTTAGGAATTCCCGCCTCGTGTACTTATTTGTTTCAATATTTATAATTGGAGGATAGAAATCCAGATAAAGTGATATTCTTCCTTTTGAAATCACTTTTTTTCTCAATGATACATTAATCTTTTTCATACTCTTCTGCATTAAATATAATATCAATATCTTTTTTAGCAACGTAATTGAACTTTCCTATTGCATATTTGGCTATCCCATGCCTTTGGATCAGCATATAGAGTGCTCCGGGAGATATCCCAAACTTCTGCTGAATCTGTGTTATAGTATAACATTTATCCAGCCCCGGAAATTCCTGCACAGGACGAAGCAATGACTCCTGCATCGGAATTGAGAAAAAGCTGTCCATATCGCATTTGCGGATCACTGTTCTTGTTCCAAATTTTGCGATGTCAAGTTCTCCTCGGGAGATAATTCTGTAAATGGTTCTATTGCTTATGCCGAACAATACGCTTGCCTGATTCACGCTGATGAAATCTCTGGTTTTAATTATTTCAAGATTAGGATTTTTGGCAATTTCAGTCTGTCTGTTACTTTCTGTAATTTTTGACTGCCTTGTTCTTGATTTGTAGGCTCTTGAACTGCATTTAAGCGAGCAATAGAGCGTTTTTGTGGTGCGGGCTGTAAATCCTTCTTTACAGAAATCGCAGATTCTGATAATCTTAATGTTTGAACTCATAGAAATGTGACTTTAAGTGTCCCACTGTGACTATGTGTGTCTCTGTGTGCCATGATATGGCCAAAAAAAAATATTTTTTGCACCTCGTTTGTTGAGGTACAAATTCAGTACAAATTTAAACAAAATGTCACTTAATATCCAAAAGAAAAAGCAAGTAAAAAACGAGTTAAAATATTGTTTATCAATACTTTAACTCGTTTATTTGTTGTTGTTTTGTGATGTTTTGTTCTGCTACTTCCCGATGCAGAAATTAGCAAATATATTCCCCAGTAATTCATCATTGGTAACTTGGCCCGTAATCATCCCAAATTGGTATAAAGCTTCCTTAATGTCAAGCGCCATTAAGTCACTGGAAAGATTGGTTTCCAATCCGAATTTCACTTTCTGAATTTCGTCAAGTGCTTTGAGTAGCGAATCATAATGTCTGGTGTTAGTAACAATGGTTTCATTATTACGCAGAGCACCAGTGTTTACAAAAGAGAGAAGTTGGTTTTTAAGTTCATCAACTCCCAATTTCTCTTTGGCAGAAATCAGTAAAATTTCTGGAATTTCCGCTTTGATATTTTTAATTTCCGCATCGGTTAGTTTGTCCGCTTTGTTGCCTATAATGACTAGCGGTTTCAACGGAAACTGGTTTTTTATTTTCTCTAATTCTACTTTTAGTTTTATTCCCGAAACTTTAAACTCCGAGCTGTCGAAAAGAAAAACGACAACCTGTGCCTGTTCTATTTTTTCGAACGTTTTTTTAATTCCAATACTTTCAACCACATCAGCCGTTTCGCGAATTCCAGCTGTATCGATGAATCTAAAACCGATTCCGCCTATTACCAATTCGTCTTCAATCGTATCACGGGTAGTTCCGGCAATTTCCGAAACAATAGCGCGTTCCTCATTCAGTAAAGCATTCAATAAAGTTGATTTTCCCACATTGGGTTCACCCACAATAGCCACAGGAATTCCATTTTTGATAACATTTCCCACTGCAAATGAATCGATTAATCGTTTGAGGACAAACTCAATTCGGTTCAGTAATTCGTGAAATTGTGTTCTGTCGGCAAATTCTACATCTTCTTCTGCAAAGTCCAATTCAAGTTCAATGAGCGAGGCAAAATTCAAGAGTTCCTCACGCAGTTTAGCAATTTCATTAGAGAAACCTCCGCGCATTTGTTGCATCGCAATTTGGTGCGAGGCTTCATTATCAGAGGAAATCAAATCGGCTACGGCTTCGGCTTGTGATAAATCCAGTTTTCCGTTCAGGAAAGCTCTAAGGGTAAATTCCCCTGCATCTGCCATTCTACATCCTTTTCGCAATAATAATTGAATAATTTGTTGCTGAATATAAGTAGAACCGTGACACGAAATCTCAATAGTATTTTCACCCGTATAAGAGTTTGGACCTTTGAAAACAGAAACCAAAACCTCGTCCAGTGTTTTTTGATCATCAACGATATGCCCCAAATGCAACGTATGTGATTTTTGCTGTCTTAAATCTTTGTTTTTTATGGATCGAAAAACCGAGTGCCCTATAGCAATGGCATCTTCGCCAGAAATTCGAATTACGGCAATGGCACCCGCTCCCGAAGGAGTGGCTAAAGCAACTATTGAATCGTTTTGGATCATAACAAAAAATTTATGCAAAAGTAAGCAAAACTTACTACCCTACAAGTCTTCAAAATCAATGCATTTTATGTTATTTTTTTATTAAATAAGAATCAAAATGACAATTATCATACTTTATTTTTAGAAGTTTTGTAACTTTATATAGATTATTGATATTCAGTAAATTACTAAGCATATGAAAAAAATATTGTTCCCAACTGATTTTTCAGAAGTTTCAAAAAACGCCTTTATTTACGCATTAAAACTAGCCGATGCCATAGATGCCGAAATCGTTACTTTGCACGTTTATGAATTAGATTCGCCTGCTTATTTAGATGTTTCCATCTACTTACAGGATATTTATGAATATGAAGAGTTAAGTGATTTTGAGAATTACAAAGACGAAGTTCCTATTTTGCGAAAAATAGCAGCAGAAAACAATATGGAGCATATAAAGATGAGTAACGTTCTCATTCAGGGCTATTTAGTGAAAGAGGTAGTCAAGCTTTCCAAAAAGGAAAACATTGATTTTATTGTCATGGGAACCAAAGGTGTAACCCACTTACGAGAAGTGTTTTTAGGGACTGTAGCCACAAAAATAATGAATGAATGCAATGGTATAGTTTTGGCCATTCCAGAAAAATGCAACTATGCACCTATTGAAAAAATATTGTTTAACACAAAATTCAACATGAGTGACATTGAACCGTTAAAAAAAGTAGTGGCATTTGCCAATGTATTTCACTCACACATAGATTGTTTGAACGTAAAACCGCCACACGTTGTCTATAAAGATGACTTTGTGGTCGATTTCAAAAACATTTTTAAGGACGAGAATATCGCTTTTCATTCCGTTTTGGGTAACGATATAGAAGGAATAATTTTAAATTTTATAGAACAAAATAAAATAAATATGGTTGCAATCCATGAACGACACAGGGGCTTTTTCGAAAAACTTTTTCAGGTAAGTCTTTCCAAGAAGTTGACATTTCACATCAATATACCGATATTATCCGTTCATTAAGTCTACATATTTTGAAATAATTTGGGCGTGCCCCAGTTGAGTAAAGGGGCTTATTAATAGTGCCGTTTGCAGGCCCCTTTACTCAACTGGGTCGGGCTATTCGGGCTACTTTGATAGCTTCCTGCTATCCCTCACGCGAAAATAGAAAGACAGGAATTAACCATTTGATATAGAAAGATTTACGTATTATTCCGTAAGAGTATTAGATTAGAAAACAGAATCGTTTATCATAAACTAAACATTTAATTCATACAGCAATGAAAAAGATTTTATTCCCCACCGATTTTTCTGAAGTTGCAAATAATGCTTTTATCCATGCATTAGAATTTGCAAAAATTGTAAATGGAGAACTGTTGTTATTGCATACTTTCGAATTGCCCATTGTCGACAATCAATTTATTCCTGACAATTATTATAATATTTTTGATTCTTTACAATTGGCACAATTTGACATGTTCAAAGAAGAAATTCCTAAACTCCGTGAACTGGCCAAGAAAAGAAACTTGGATACGATTAAATTAAGTCACAAACTGATGGACGGCGATTTAATTTATGCCATCAAGAAAGTTGTCAAAGAAGAAAATATAGATTTTGTTGTGATGGGTACTTCTGGCGCAACAGGTTGGGAATCTTTTTTCATTGGTTCCAATACGGGAGCAGTGGTTACCGCTGTTGATGTCCCTGTTCTAAGTGTACCTTTGGAAGCCCAATTTGAAAAAATTAAAACTATTGGTTTCACAACTCGATTTAGAGAAAAAGACAAAGCTCCATTGAAGCAAGTAATTAAAATTGCAAAAAAAACATTTGCCGTCGTAAAATGTCTGTATGTCAAAACCAGCAAATCAGATGTTTCGGAAGAAACTATAAATCAATGGAAAACAGAATTTGAAAACGAACCTGTTAAGTTCTCAATTGTTAACAGTGACCTCGTTAAAGATACCATTCTGGATTTTGCATCCCATAAAAGCATCGATATTTTGGCAATGATAACCCACAAACGAAATTTCTTCTCCGAGTTGTTTCGCCCAAGTCTGACCCAAAAATTATCCAATATTTCAATTGTGCCAATATTAGCGATGCATGAGGAGAATTAATTTTTAGATTAAAGACTTTAGAATTTATATTGCTATTGAAATTGCTATCGACTTTCCCTACATTTGTATATCATTAAAACAAACGATGGAAATATACAAAGGCAATAGGCAAAACTATTCAGAGGAGTTAAAGGTAATCAATAAGAGATATAATAGTATTAGTTTTATAAGGCTTACAAGTGTTTTGTTTTTTTTAGCAAGTTTATTTTATTACATAAAAACCGGAGAATCAGTATTTGTCATATCGGCAGTTATACTGTTTGCCGGTTTTGTTGTTTTGATGCGAATTCATTCGAAATTATCTTTTCAAAAAAAGATGAAAATTGCTCTAATTGAAATCAACGAAAATGAAATCAGCTATTTGGAGCGAAAATCAATCCCTTTTGAAAATGGTTTCGAATTCAATGATTTTCACCATCCTTATGCTTATGATTTGGATATTTTTGGAGAACATTCGTTATTTCAGAATCTGAACAGAACTGCCACTTTTATTGGTAGAAAAACCTTGGCCAAACAATTATTGACGCTTTTACCAAATGATGAAATACAAAAGAATCATCAAGCAATTAAGGAGTTAAAAGAGAAGCTAAACTGGCGTCAGGAGTTTTTGGCTCTCGCCAAAGTTGGGCAGGATAATGAAGCACTTTATAAAACCTTATTGCAATGGAGTGTCTTTAACAGTCAGCCGTTGTCCAAAGGAGCTGTCATCATTTCATATTTGTTTCCAGCACTGTTTTTAAGTTGCTTTTTGGGCTATTTGATAACCTCAAATACTGTTTTTCTTTCTTATTTATCGTTTTTGTTCGTTTGTAATTTGATGATTTTGGGGAATT
>NZ_DASTTN010000327.1:0-5388 GCF_035760125.1 Flavobacterium sp. | reverse complement strand
CGAAATGAAAAAACATCCGAAACTAATTCAAATGGCATCAGATGGAAATTATTATACCCAAGAAGAAATTAAAAGTGTTGTAAAATACGCTGCAGACAGAGGGATTTTAGTAGTTCCCGAACTGGATGTGCCAGGCCACGGAACTGCTATATTGACTGCTTATCCAGAAATAGGGAGTAAAGTGGTGAACTTGCATTTAAATTCAGGTGAAAAAGGACAACAATTTACACAAATACAATCCTATAGTTTAGAAAGAAATGCGGGAATTTTCACTCCTACTTTGGATCCTTCAAATCCAAAAACATATCAATTATTAAATGAATTTTTTGATGAGATCTGTCCGCTCTTTCCTGGGAAATTCTTTCACATAGGGGGGGATGAAAACGAAGGAAAAGATTGGGACTCAAATCCTAAAATTCAGGAATTCAAAAAGAAACATAATTTGGCAAACAACCATGAATTGCAAACCTATTTCACGATGCAATTAATTCCAATGCTCAAAAAGCATAATAAAATTTTAATGGGTTGGGAAGAGATCATGACAAAAAATATGTCCAAAGATGCCATTATTCATTCTTGGAAAGGAAGTAATGAAGGACAACCTGCTGGAAAATCGCTTGTTGATGCTGCAAAAGGTGGATACAAAACGGTATTATCGAATGGATTTTATATTGATTTGGTTTTTGGAGTTGAAGATCATTATAAAGTTGATCCAATACCAAAAAATGTAACCTTGACCGATGAAGAAAAAGCTAGAATCTTGGGAGGTGAGGCTGTGATGTGGTCAGAATTGGCATCACCAGCAACTATAGATTCCAGAATTTGGCCTAGAACTGCAGCCATTGCCGAACGTCTTTGGTCTAATGAAAATATTACTGATATTAATAGTTTGCGCAAAAGATTGAATACAGTTTCTTTCAGATTAGAAGAGCTTGGTTTGACACACTTAAAAAGCAAAGAGGGATTGTTGAGAAATATTAGCAACAATCAAAAAAGTGATGCCTTACTTGATTTGTCTAATGTTTGTGAACCACTTAAACAGTATACAAGAAATATCGGTGGTACAGAATATCAAATGTATTCGCCATTGACTTTATTTGCCGATGCTTGTACTCCAGATGCATTTGATGCAGTAGGATTTGATAGTGCTGTAAATAATTATTATAGTAATAAAACAAATGAAAATCAAATTATTGTTGTTGATTATTTAAATAAATGGATTAAGATGCATAAAGACTTAATAACTTTAAGTAATAATGCACCTTTAGTTCAGCCACTTTTACCTTTGTCTAAAAGTTTAAATGATATATCAGAGCAACTTTTGCTTAAAATAAATAAGCAGAGTATAGATACTTCTGTATTGAATGAATTACTAGAGAAATGTAATTCTAAAGAACATGCCGATGTTGAATTAGCGGTATATAATAGCTTGAAAAAGTTAGTTCAAGCTTGATTTAAATTCAAAAATAAAAGTTGTAATCGTTAAGATTGAGTTTGGTTATTTACATTTTAATATGATTTTTTTATTTTGAATTGCTATTGTTTTTCTGTGAAAACAATATTTATGAACCTGGTAATTAGTTGCCAGGTTTTTTTTGAAAAATTTACTTACTAGTAAGATTAAACGTGTTATAATACTTAATTTGCTGATGATACCTATCAAAAAAATAGTTGCATTTTGTTGCATTTTATTTTGCCAAATGTCTTTTTCACAAGGAGATTGTGCCAATGCTCTTACTATATGTGGCAATACAATTTTTACAGGAGTAATAAAAACATATCCGGATGATACTCAGTTTAATGGTCATGTAAGTTGTGGAAATTATGTTCATTCTCCAATGATATGGTTGAAAGTAACTATTGTAACAGGCGGTAGTTTTGGGTTTGTTCTGACTCCCAAAAGCCTAGACCCCAAAGCAGATTTAAACTTTTTTGTTTTTGGTCCAAACGTTACTTGTGGAGATATTGGACAATCTATTCGTTGTTCTTATACCTCACCGAGTGAAATGCATTCAACAAAAAATAAAACTGGATTAATTCCTGGTGCTTACGGAGTTAGTAGGGAGTCTAATGAAGGAAATGGCTTTCTAGAAATGTTAGACGTAAAAGCAGGAGAAAGTTATTATATTGTTGTTATGGATGCTGGTGCTCCATATAATCAGTTTTCAATTGATTTTAATGGTACTGCAACAATAGACGCTCCTCCTGAGATAAAAACACCAAAAATATTCGGTAGTTATGGTGCAAAAATCTGTGAATCGGACGGTGTAAATGATTTTATTACAAATATTGATTTAACTGAAATTGCTGCTATTGCTGTTGGAAATCAAAATAATGTTGAGGCTTCTTTTTACATTAGAGGCGAGGATGCGGTAAAAGACATCCGAAGGCTTCCTAATGGATTTCGAAATACCGAAAGTCCACAAAAAGGATATGTTAGATTAACCAATACTGTTTCAAAATGTTTTGTAGTTGATGAATTTATTTTTACTGTAGAGCAGCTGCAGACTCCTTATCCATTAAATGTTGCTGGTTGTGATGTAAATCAAACTGGTTTTGTTCATTTCAATTTGGCAGAAAATGATTTGTTATTACAAGATAATAATCCCAACAGAATTGTAACTTATCATCCCGAAGCGAATGATATGGCAACCTTGCCAAAAGATTATGTAAACCAAGCGGCTTATCAAGAAGAAACTGTTTATGCTAAAATATTGGATACAAAATCTCTTTGCAGTGTTTTTAAGCCTTTCAAATTAATAATAAATAAAACGCTTCCAAATGTAAAACCTGTACAGTTGACGCAATGTGATATTGGCAATGTACCAAGTGATATAAAAATATTTAATCTCTCTGAGGCATCGGAAGCATTGACTTTAAACGATTCTGAGTTTTCTGTGAAATTTTACCTTAACAATTCAGATGCTCAAAGTGATGTAAATGCCTTAGATTTATTGTACACGAATACTACAAATCCACAAACAATAATTGCCAAAGTAACCAACAAAAATACTGCTTGTTATGCTTTTACAACAGTAGATTTGAAAGTGAAAAAAGGAATAACACTAACTCAAATAATAGAAAAATGTGATGATGATGCTATAGCAGATGGTATTGTAAAATTTAATCTAGCTGACGCAGGCTTCGAAAATAACGGAAACAAAGTCTCTTATTTCCAAACATTAGAAAATGCACTATTGTTCCAAAATCCAATATCTTCAAGTTTTACAACTACGCAACCCTATCAGCAAACGGTATATGCCAGAGTCCAAAATGAAAACGATTGTATTGGCATTAATACTATTGAGCTAAAAGTTGCAGTTTTGCCAAATCTTGAAAAAAATGAAACATTGTATTTATGTTTAAACCAACCAGATGAATCCATAGAATTAAATACAGGAATTTCTAACTCTGATTTAATTAATTACCAATACAAATGGTCTCCAAACGGAGAAACAACTTCTGAGATAGAAGTTGATAAAGCAGGAACTTACACGGTAGTAGTTAAAAACCAAAGCGAATGCACAAAAGAACGGATATTTACAGTGAAGAACTCAGAACTTGCTAAAGTCGATGAAGTCATAATAGACGATTTTACAGAAGAAAAAAAAGTTACTATTTCTGTATTAGGGCAAGGAATTTATGAGTATTCTTTAGATAATATATCTGAAAATTATCAAGTTTCCCCCATTTTTGATAACGTTGCAACAGGGATTCACGATTTATACATAAAAGACCTTAATGGCTGCGGTATTCTGCATAAGACAATTCCTGTTTTAGGTGCACCAAAATACTTTACTCCCAACGGCGATGGTATAAATGATAAATGGAATATTTGGGACTTAAACACTTCATCTAATTCAAACGCAATCATTAGTATATTTGACCGATTTGGTAAACTTCTAAAACAAATTTCGCCAAAAGAGGTTGGGTGGGATGGTAAGTTTAACAATCTTTCTTTACCAGCTGACGATTATTGGTACACTTTATATTTATCTGACGGAAGATTTACGAAAGGTCATTTTTCGCTTTTACGATAACAACAGGTATATTTTAAATGAAGAAAAAAATATAATATTGAGAACTTGATGGAATTTTGTCAGGTTTTTTGAATAAAAAAAGTCATTATTTTTTTGTACTTTTGCAAAAAATTTTAATAAAGAGACATTCATGTTAACAGTCAATAATTTATCAGTTCAGTTTGGTAAACGAATTTTGTTTGACGAAGTAAATACAACCTTCACACACGGAAATATTTATGGAGTTATTGGAGCCAATGGTGCTGGAAAATCAACTTTTCTTAAAATAATTGCAGGTGATATCGACCCAACTTCTGGACATATTCATTTGGAACCAGGAAAACGTATGTCGGTTTTAAACCAAAACCACAACATGTTTGACGAACATACGGTATTGGAAACCGTAATGATGGGTAATAAAGTTTTGTACGCTGTGAAAACAGAAATGGACGCCCTTTATTTGGATTACAATGATGCAAACGCAGATAGAATAGGGGAGTTGCAAGTTCAATTTGAAGAAATGAACGGTTGGAATGCCGATTCTGATGCTGCTTCAATGCTTTCTAATCTTGGAATTTCAGAGGATAACCATTATACATTAATGGGTGATTTGGAAGGAAAAATGAAAGTGAGAGTGCTTTTGGCACAAGCTCTTTTTGGAAATCCAGATTTATTGATCATGGATGAGCCTACCAATGACCTGGATTTTGAAACAATTGCGTGGTTGGAAAATTTCTTGGCAAACTATGAAAACACAGTAATTGTAGTTTCTCACGACAGACACTTCTTGGATTCAGTTTGTACACATATATCGGATATTGATTTTGGTAAAATAAACCATTATTCTGGGAATTATACTTTTTGGTATGAATCTAGTCAATTAGCCGCCAAACAACGTGCTCAGCAAAACAAAAAAGCCGAAGAAAAGAAACAAGAATTGGAAGAATTTATTCGTCGTTTTTCTGCGAATGTGGCCAAATCTAAGCAAGCTACTTCCCGTAAAAAAATGATTTCTAAATTGAACATTTCGGAGATTAGACCTTCTAGCCGTCGTTACCCTGCGATTATTTTTGATCAGGATCGTGAAGCTGGAGATCAAATTCTGAATGTGCAAAATTTAAGCGCTTCTATTGATGGTGAAACTTTATTTAAAGGTGTTGATTTGAATATGGCCAAAGGCGATAAAATCGTTCTTTTTTCAAGAGATTCGCGTGCTACCACAGCTTTTTATGAAATCCTGAACGGTAATCAAGAGCCAGATTCTGGTGAGTTTGATTGGGGAGTTACCACGAATCAAGCATATTTACCAGTTGAAAACCATTCTTTTTTTGAAAATGATTATACTTTAGTTGATTGGTTACGCCAATGG
>NZ_DASTTN010000326.1:0-3238 GCF_035760125.1 Flavobacterium sp. | reverse complement strand
CATGGAATTGTTCTGGAAGAATTAAAAACGAATAGAGGTTCTAAGTTAGTTGGTGATTTAATTTTAAAGAAACCAAAAGAAATTAGAGCTTTCCTTGATCAATATGTTATTGGACAGGAGCAAACCAAGAAAGTGATGTCTGTTGCGGTTTATAATCACTACAAACGTTTGATGCAACAGCAATTGGACGATGAGGTAGAGATCGAAAAAAGCAATATCATCATGGTAGGGCAAACAGGTACAGGGAAAACATTGGTAGCCAAAACGATTGCCAAAATGTTGGATGTGCCACTTGCTATTGTTGATGCAACAGTGCTTACCGAAGCAGGTTATGTGGGAGAGGATGTTGAAAGTATTTTGACGCGTCTTTTACAGGCTGCTGACTATGATGTAACCAAAGCCGAAAGAGGAATCGTTTTTATTGATGAAATTGATAAAATTGCCCGTAAAAGCGATAACCCTTCAATCACTCGTGATGTTTCGGGAGAAGGAGTACAACAGGCTTTGTTGAAATTATTAGAAGGAACAGTTGTTAATGTGCCACCAAAAGGAGGACGCAAGCATCCAGACCAAAAATTTGTTGAAGTAAACACGCAGAATATTTTGTTTATTGCCGGAGGTGCTTTTGATGGGGTTGAACGTATTATTTCAAAACGTTTGAACCGTCAGGCAGTAGGTTATTCTACATCCAAAAATGTGGATAATATTGATAAAGACAATTTGTTGCAATATATTATCCCAAAAGACATCAAAGATTTTGGATTAATTCCTGAAATCATTGGTCGTTTACCTGTTTTGACACATATGGATCCTTTGGACAGAGAAACGTTGCGTGCCATTTTGACTCAGCCAAAGAATGCTTTGATCAAGCAATATCAAAAACTGTTTTTGATGGATGAGGTAGAGTTTACTATTACTGATGAAGCCCTTGATTTTATTGTGGAAAAAGCATTGGAATATAAATTAGGTGCACGTGGATTGCGTTCGTTATGCGAAGCGATTCTTACCGATGCGATGTATGAATTACCAAGTTCGGATGATAAAAAATTGGTGATCGATATGGAATACGCCAAAGAAACATTGAATAAAAATTTACTGAAACGTTTGGAGATAGCTTCCTAATGTTCAGTAACTTACTAAAAACCTGCTCTGTCACTGGAGCAGGTTTTTTTATGCTTAAAAATGAATTTCATTTGAGAATATTTGTAATTTTATGGAAAAATGGAAACACAAATTTTCTTAAATCTTCCTGTAAAAGAGTTAAATAAATCCATGGATTTTTTTTCTCAATTGGGTTTTTCATTCAATCCTAAGTTTACAGATGATAAGGCGGCTTGTATGATTATTGGAGACAAAAGTTTTGCCATGTTGATTACGGAGGAGTTCTATAAAACGTTTACAAATAAAGCCATTTGTGATGCAAGTAAAAGCAGTGAAGTACTGATTTCAATTTCGGTCGAAAGTCGTGAAAAAGTAGACGAGATAATTGCAAAAGTTATAAAAGCTGGTAGTTCAGAATATATGGTTGCTAAAGATTACGGCTGGATGTATCATCGCAGTTTCATGGATTTGGACAATCATCATTGGGAAGTCTTTTTTATGGATGAAAGTCAGATTCCTGCTAGTTAATTGTTGTTTTTAATGTATTTTAGATAAAAAAATATGATAACAGTAGAAGCGAGCATCAATGCTCCAATAAAAAAGGTTTGGGAGTGTTGGACAAATCCTGAACATATTACTAAATGGAACAATGCCTCAGATGATTGGCATACACCTTATGCCGAAAATGATTTACGGACTGGAGGAAAATTCAAATCCACTATGGCTGCCAAAGATGGGACAATGAGTTTTGATTTTGAAGGCGAATACACTTTGGTGGAAAAAAATAAAGCTATTGAATATGTAATGGCTGATGGAAGAAAAGTTGAAGTAAGTTTTGAGGAAACACCGGTTGGCATATACTTAATCGAAAGTTTTGATCCTGAAAATGTAAACTCTGAAGAAATGCAACAACTAGGATGGCAAGCTATTTTGGATAATTTTAAAAAATATGTTGAAGCCCTTCATGCTTAAATGCAATGTAAATTAGATGCTTAGAATCTTAGTTACTCAAAAAAACAATTAATCTAAATTTTTAAATATTATGGCAACAATTAATCCGTATTTAATTTTTAATGG
Source organism: Flavobacterium sp. (assembly GCF_035760125.1). Taxonomy (GTDB): domain Bacteria; phylum Bacteroidota; class Bacteroidia; order Flavobacteriales; family Flavobacteriaceae; genus Flavobacterium. Next base: position 1,060 of record NZ_DASTTN010000326.1, on the reverse strand, counting down.
AAACTGCGAAGAAGCTTTTTTGTTTTATCAGTCGGTTTTTGGGGGTGAATTTCCTTATGTAGGAAAGTTTAATGACATGCCCGCTGATGCTGCGGGTGGAGATGCAATATCAGAAGAGGATAAAAACAAAATCATGCATATTTCCTTGCCAATAGGAAAAGATTCCATTTTGATGGGAAGTGACAGTAATGAAGCTAGCGGTTCAGTTGCTTTTGGTTCCAATGTTTCGCTGTCGATCAATGCCGAAAGTAAACAGGAAGCTGATAAACTTTTCAACGGACTATCTGCCGGAGGAAATCCTTTCATGCCAATGAGCCAAACTTTTTGGGGGGCTTATTTTGGAATGTTTGTGGATAAATTTGGGATCCATTGGATGGTTAATTTTGACGAAAAGCCAAATACTTAATTGATTTTAACCAATAAAAAACAATAAAAATTTACACATGAAAATACTAAAATTTATAGGTTTAGGAATAGTTAGTCTAATAGTGTTATTACTAATTATCGCGCTCTTTATCCCAAATGATTATACAGTTTCGGTTTCAACAACCATTAACAAGCCAAAGCAAGTGGTTTTTGATTATATAAAATTGATCAAGAATCAGGAGAATTACAGTATTTGGGTCATGCAGGATCCAAATGTAAATATGGACTATCAAGGTATGGATGGAACTGTTGGATTCAAAGCTTCTTGGGACAGTAAAGATGATAACGTTGGGGAAGGGTCTCAACAGATTACCGCTGTATCTGAAGATAGAATCGATGTCGATTTGCATTTTGAGCGACCGATGAAAGGAGAGGCTAAGGCTAGTAATTTATTGGAATCTATCTCAGAGAATGAAACGAAAGTTACGTCTGAGTTTTATGGACATTCCTCTTATCCAATGAATCTGATGAACTTTATGGGAGAAAAATTTATTACTGATGCCGAAACTAAAAATCTGGCTAACCTGAAAAAGATATTGGAAAAATAATATTGAGTTGTCACTTGATGTGATAATGGTATAAAACAAAAGTCATTCAAATATATTTTTGAATGACTTTTGTTTTTATAGAAATA
>NZ_DASTTN010000325.1:0-8260 GCF_035760125.1 Flavobacterium sp. | reverse complement strand
AATCTTCTTTGTCAATACGAGCCATTGGTCTGTTAGTAGGAATCTCTACCACATCTAGTTTGTAGATTTCCCATAACTCACCAGCTTCAGTAACAGCTGTACCGGTCATACCACCCAATTTGTTGTACATTCTGAAATAATTCTGCAATGTAATGGTAGCAAATGTTTGTGTAGCAGCTTCAATTTTTACGTTTTCTTTGGCTTCAATCGCTTGGTGTAAACCGTCAGAATAACGACGACCATCCATGATACGACCTGTTTGCTCATCTACAATCATGATTTTGTTGTCCATGATTACATATTCCACATCTTTTTCAAAAAGGCTATACGCTTTCAAAAGTTGTGTCAAAGTATGGATACGTTCGCTTTTCACTCCGAAATCTTGGAATAATCTTTCTTTTTCTTCCGCTTCGGCATCCTTGTCTAATTTTTTCTTTTCAATAGCTGCAATTTCAGTTCCAATGTCCGGAAGTACAAAAAAGTCGGCTTCAGTATCTCCTGAAAGGAATTTGATACCATTATCTGTTAAGCTAACTTGATTGTTTTTTTCTTCAATTACAAAATACAAAGCTTCATCCACTTTTGGCATTTCGCGATTGTTGTCCTGCATGTATTGATTTTCGGTTTTTTGAAGTAATTGTTTAATTCCTTCTTCACTCAAAAACTTGATCAATGCTTTGTTTTTAGGTAAACTTCTGTAAGCTCTCAATAATAAGAAACCACCATCTTTGGTATTTCCTTCTTTGATTAATTTTTTAGCTTCAGCAAGAAAACCATTTGCCAATTGACGTTGTAACGCTACCAAATTTTCAATTTTTGGTTTCAACTCATTAAATTCATGGCGGTCTCCTTGAGGAACAGGGCCAGAAATGATAAGAGGTGTACGGGCATCATCAATTAAAACCGAATCGACCTCATCGACAATGGCGTAATTGTGTTTTCTTTGAACTAAATCTTCTGGCGAATGTGCCATGTTATCTCTTAGGTAGTCAAAACCAAATTCATTGTTGGTACCGTAAGTGATGTCTGCGTTGTATGCATTTTTTCTTCCTTCAGTACTAGGTTGGTGATTGTCAATACAATCTACAGTCATTCCGTGAAATTCGAATAATGGAGCTTTCCAAGTACTATCACGTTTGGCCAAATAGTCATTCACGGTTACCAAATGCACACCGTTTCCAGTCAAAGCATTCAAGTATAATGGCAAAGTAGCGACCAATGTTTTTCCTTCCCCTGTTTGCATTTCGGCAACTTTACCTTCGTGCAAAACCATTCCACCAATTAATTGAACGTCATAGTGAATCATATCCCAGGTAATTTCTTTACCGGCAGCATTCCAAGTATTGGCCCAAATAGCGTTATCGCCATCAAGAGTAATGTAACTTTTTGTAGCTGAAAGTTCTCTGTCTTTTGCGGTAGCAGTAACTACTATTTGTGTGTTATCCTTGAAACGTCTTGCTGTTTCTTTAACAACTGCAAAAGCTTCAGGAAGAATCTCCATTAATGTTTTCTCAGATATATCGTAAGCTTCTTTTTCAAGAGCATCAATTGCAAGGTAAATATCTTCGCGTTTGTCAATGTCTTCAATGCTTTCTACTTCCACTTTAAGGGCAGCAATTTTGGCATCTTTTTCGGCACGAGCTTGTTTTATTTTTTCTTTGAAAAAAGTGGTTCTTGCTCTTAATTCATCATTTGACAAGGATTGTAAAGGGCTTTCAAAAGTCTTTATTTTATTTAAATACGGTTGTAAAGCTTTGACATCTTTCTCAGATTTATCTCCAACAAAGATTTTAATAATACTGTTTATGAAACTCATGATTTATTTTTATTTCTATTTAATGTAACTTGTATATCTGTGTAAAATTAAACAAAAAAAAAGCCTCTTTTGAGACTTTTTCTTGGTTTACTTTTTTAATATTCATCCTCGTTCCAAAGATAATCTTCGTCCGTAGGATAATCTGGCCAAATTTCTTCCATTGATTCATATATCTCGCCTTCATCCTCAATAGATTGAAGGTTTTCTACTACTTCTAATGGAGCTCCTGCTCTAATAGCGTAGTCAATAAGTTCGTCTTTGTTAGCAGGCCACGGGGCATCGCTTAAATACGATGCTAATTCTAATGTCCAATACATATTTGTCGATTTAGTTTGTGCAAAAATAAATTTTTTACTGAAAAAGACAAGTAAAAAATGATTTATTTTTTTTAAAATTAAGAACGTATTTTCAGACAACATATTTTGACTAAGATATTCCAGATTTTAAAACTGAAAATCTTCCCTAAATGCTGTTAACTGAAAACTGTCATCAGTAAATTTGACCCTATTTTCTAGGTATCCATTTCACTTCATCAGCCTGTAGATCAAGAGACAATTTTCGTGCCAATACAAAAAGATAGTCAGAAAGTCGGTTTAAGTATTTAATCGCTATTTCGGCAACAGGTTCATTATGACTTAAATGCACTGCTAAACGCTCTGCACGGCGACAAACGCATCTAGTTATATGACAATATGACACAGTTTGGTGTCCACCAGGTAAAACAAAATGAGTCATTGGTGGAAGCGCTTCTTCCATACCGTCTATTTCTTTTTCCAATAATTCGATGTCGGTTTCTGTTATTCCAAGTTTTTTTAATCGAAGTTCACCGTTTTTCATTACTTCTTTCTCAGGAGGAGTTGCCAGAATTGCACCTATCGTAAAAAGTCGGTCTTGTACTTCAATTAGTATGTCTTTGTAATGACTATTTATTTCTTGGTCACGAATAAGTCCAATATAGGAATTTAATTCGTCTACAGTTCCATAACTTTCTATGCGGGCATGGTCTTTTGGTACGCGAGTTCCACCAAAAAGGGCAGTAGTTCCGCCATCTCCGGTTTTTGTGTATACTTTCATCTGAATTTATGATTTTAGATTGTAGAATGTTGATTTAGATCAGAATTCTACCGTAGTTAGATTTAAAAACAAAATTACTTTATTAATTCGATTATTGAAGTAACAAACCGTTTCAATGCACCTTCACTAATGTCAAAATATAAATCAGGTTCGATACATTCTATTTCCATTAATTGTAATTCAGTACCAATTATAATTCCATCAACTCGGGCATATAATAATTTGTCATGAAAAGTATTTACGACTTTTTGGGCTTTGTCTATTAATTCTTGGCTTGGTTCTATCAAAGTATATCTTCCTCCAAATTGGGATTGCACTCTAAAATCACCATCAATTGGTTTTTTATTGATTGCATGTGAGAATTTTTTATTGAAAAAGATAAAAGAGGTTTCTCCTAATGTTTGGATTTCTGGTATGAATTCCTGTAAAAGCAATTCTTTTTCGCGCGCTATTTTTGTGTATTCGTCATTTGTATTTTTGATATCTGATGTATCAAAAACGGATGTTTGATAGGAACCTGCAGAAAAAGCAGGTTTTATAACTGCTTTTTTCCAATGTTTTGGAATTATTTCGGCAATATTCAGATGCTCGATTTTGTCAATGAAAATAGTGGGAAGAATTGAAACCCCTTCCTTTTCCATTTCGCGTAAATAAAATTTATGCTTATTTTGCTTAATGATTTCAATTGGATTGAGTGTTTTAATGCCCAATTGTTCTATTTGGTCGAGCCAAAGATTAAATTCGGTTTCTTTCTCAAAGTAATCCCAAGTATTGCGAAAGATCAAATAATCAAAATCACTCCAATTGATGGTTTTATCACTCCAAATCACCGCTTTTGCAACGAGATTGTGTTTGGCTAGTTCTGGAATTAATTGTTGATCTGGGATTGTTAAGTCAGGAAGTTTTTCACAGGTAAGTAAACCAATTGTCATTTGCTTTTAGGTTCTAAGGTTTTGGGGAATTATTTATAGGATAATTCTAAAAATGCTATGCTGAATACTGTTATTTATATACTGTTTCTTCACGATATTGTTCCTTTACGGTATCGCTCTCAATAATTCCATCTCGTAAACGGATTACACGATGCGCATAAGCTGCGATTTCTTCTTCGTGAGTTACTAAGATTACAGTATTTCCTAGTGCATGAATATCTCCAAAAAGTTTCATGATTTCCAAAGAGGTTTTACTGTCCAGGTTTCCTGTTGGCTCATCGGCAAGAATGATAGAGGGCTTGTTGACCAATGCTCTTGCGATAGCGACACGTTGACGTTGTCCTCCTGAAAGCTGATTGGGTTGATGATCCATTCTGTCTCCAAGATTTACTTGATTGAGTACTTCGGTGGCGCGAGTATTTCGTTCTGCTTTTGAATGGCCTGCATAGATCATGGGTAAAGCAACATTATCAAGCGCAGTTGTTCTAGGTAAAAGATTAAATGTTTGGAAAACAAAACCAATCTCTTTGTTTCGAATTTCGGCCAATTCGTCGTCTTTCATGTGGCTTACATCTTTTCCGTTTAAAATGTAAGTTCCGGAAGTGGGGGTGTCCAAACAACCCAATAAATTCATTAATGTAGATTTTCCAGATCCCGAAGGTCCCATTAAGGCTACATATTCCCCCTTATTAATTTTTAAATCAATGCCTTTTAATACATATACAATTTCGTTTCCAAGCACAAAGTCTCTCTTGATATTGGTGATTTTTATAAGTGGGTTTTTCATTAGAATACAGGATTGTTGATTTTCGGTTTTAAAAGTACAAAAGACTTTTTGATTTATGATAAGTAGTTACAGTTGGATTTTTGTTACAATTGTATTGGATGAAATATCATTTTGGCTGAGATTAATTCTAATGTTAGGAGTACCTGTTTAAATCAATTTTGTTCGTTAGCAGTCGCTCGCGTGAGTGATGGCAGTGGAGCTCTTTATTGAATTGCACCGCCTTTAAAGGTGCAATTCAATAAAAGCGGGAACGAACAGCACGACCCGTAGTCTCGTCTTTTGGGACGAGACGGAGGGGCACGCCCATATAAACTTTTGTGTCTTAATCAATGGAGTTAAAATGTTGTTATTGTATTGTTTAAGCTTTTTTTTGTTTGTGTAATTTTCATTTGTTTCAGAATTTTTTTGATTGTTTGTATAATTACTACATTAAAATTAAATATGATATGACTGGGGGTACATTTGATGGAGAAATGTAAAACAAATCAAATATTATGGAAACTAGAAAATTATTATTAGGAATGGCAGTAATTGCTTTGGGATTTTCATCTTGTAAGGATGAGAAAAAAATACAAGCTGAGAAATCAGTAGAAACTTATGTTGTCTATGTTGATTCATTAGGAAAAATGGATTCTGTAGCGACAAAAGAAAATTGGGAATCTATTCAAGCTACTTATGAATTGAGAAATGCAGAAGCAGAAGCAGCTTTACAGAATTTGAAAGATGATGTAAAAGCACAAGAACGTATTAATTCCAGTAGAGCTAAATATGAAGAATTGAAAGCTAAAATGATTGCTGAAGAAGAAGCTGCAAATCAGGCTATAATTGCAGCAAGCCCTAAACAACGATTAAGAGATGCACTGTTTGGAGAAGGAAAAGTTGGGAATGATATGAATTTTAACTGGGTAAATGCCAAAAATATTCTTAGTGTTTATCAAATGTTTGTGGATACAGCCCATAAAAATAAAGACAGTTATACTCGTGAGGATTGGGACGAAGTGAAGTTGATGTATGAAGCATTGGACAGTAGAAAAAATACTGTAGAAAATGAAGGTCTTACTTCAAGCGATAACCATAAAATAGCTGGATTGAAATTGAAATTTGCACCAATGTACACTTTGAATAGAATGGGAGCTAAATCTGATGAAATGGCAAAAGCAAAAGGGTAATTAAATATTGATTCAATGAAAAATGACAATCTGAAATGGTTGTCATTTTTTTATTTAAATATTAGCTTAATTTTTTGTTAATTTAGAAAGAAAATAAATGTTAAATATAAGAATTTGTGAATTTAATCGATTTTATGTGTATTTTAACGATTTTTAACTTTATCTTTTGATTCCTATGCTGTAAATTTGTTCCATTAAAAGTTTCTAAGAACAGTTAGTAGGTTATCTATTCAAACTTTGTATTTTGAAAATTTTAGTTCTATATATTTTATAGATTTAGTTATTCAAAATGGGAATTGACAGTCATGGGGGTGACTGTCTTTTTTTTTATACATGCCTTATTTTAACTAGTTTCAATTTTAAATTTATTGGAAACAAAAAGAGAGCTTAATGTAAGTCGTTTTTTGATTTATAAATTGCTTTGTAGATTGCTAGTTCGAAATTTTATAAATTTTAGTGATGTCTTTCAATATTTCGGTAAAGTTGATATTTAGGTCAATTAATTTCCCAGTATGAATATCAAAAATCCATCCATACACTCTTAAACCTCTTTCTTTGAATGCTTTTTGAACCTCGGCAGTTTTGATGACGTTGATACATTGTTCCTGTACGTTCAATTCCACTAGTTTTTTGTATTTTTCCTCTTCATTGGCTATGGCATCAAGTGTTTTCTGATGGATTCGGTAAACATCCCTAATGTTTCTTAGCCAGGGATTTAATATTCCCAAATCAGATTGTTGCATAGCGGAAAGTACACCACCGCAGCCATAGTGTCCACATACAACAATGTGATTAACTTTCAATTGTACTACCGCATAATTGATTACCGACATGGAGTTTAGATCAGTATTGGGAACCATATTGGCAATATTGCGATGCACAAAAACTTCCCCTGGTTCCAATCCCATAAGCTCTTCGGCAGAAACTCGGCTATCCGAACAACCAATATAGAGAAATTCAGGTGATTGTCCTTTTGAGAGTTTTTCGAAATAATGCTCGTCAGTTTGGAGTTGTTTAATGATCCATTTTCTGTTATTTTCAAAAATTTGTTTGATATCCATAATGTGATTTTGAATTTTAAATGTACAAATCTAAGTTCTGATTACAAAATGCTGTTTGGGTTGTTCATATCTAAAGAAAACCAATCCCCATTGAAAAGTATCAATACTTACGGTAACTTTTGGATTATTTTTTATGATTTCCCAGGCTTCTTCCATTTCTGAAGACCAGTGTATGTCATCGAATATCCATACTGTTTCATTGGTTATCGTAGGCAAAAGTAATTCGAAATATTCTAAGGTTGCTTTTTTAGAATGGTTTCCGTCGAAGTAGATTAGTTGATGGTTGATGGTTGATGGCTGATTGTTTTTAAGATAGCTACTAAATTCTGTTACAATTAATTCTACATTATTGCAATTGAATTTTTGCAATTGCAATTGAGCTTGTTTGGCTGTTTCCGGACAACCTTCTAAAGTTATGATGGATGCTTTTGGATTTCCCAATGATAGGGCAGAAGTAGCCAATCCAAGGGAAGTTCCAATTTCTAAAATACTTTCAGGTTTGAAATAATTCACAATTCGAAACAATAATTGGGCTCGCTTGGGTGAAATTCCGGCTGTTTTGGTAATCTGAGCAATTTGTCTCGTGTTGGATTTAAAAACTCTGGAACCAGCTCCAAAATCAGTAACATCAATGGTATTTTTGTTTAGTAAAAGCCCGTTTCGGTAATTTTTTAAAACATTATACTCTGATTTGAACTCCTTGTTATAAAAACATTTGGTCAGTAAACTAAATACAAATGGTGAGTGTACAGCATGTTCGTTTTTGGAATGCCAAAGAAATTGTAAATAGGATTTTATTTGAAATAACATAAAAGCTCAATCAGGGTTTTGCAAAGTATTGGCGAAGATACTAAGATAATGGGCCAAAGTCCAAAGTCTTAAAGGGGAAAGTTGTAAAGGGGCATAGCTGTAAGCATTTTGGACAGGCTTTTGGTTTTTGACTTATATTTAAAGACTATATTTGCGCCCTTATAATTTATGCCAATAATAGCAATGAATTTTTTATGATGATGAAGGAAGTAATAGAGGATAGGGGTGTAATAACATTGGAAGAAATAAATCAATGTATCGCTATTTTAACACAATTGAATACCGATATTGACCAAATTTTTGAAATACCAAAAGAAGAAAGAATAGCACTAATCAAAGCTGCTGGACAATTTTCCCGTCCCGATCGGGATGAGTTTGCCAAAAGGAAAAAGGACGGAAAAGCATTGGCCAAACGAAAACAAGAAAAGAAAGACAGAACGGCTCGCAAGGAAACTGGTATTCGTTCTGCGCGTGAAGCAAGTATTTTTGTGGCTCCAAAACTTTTGGGTCAGAGTGATCTTGCCAGTAAAGAACAGTTGGAACTGGAGACGCCCAGAAAATGTTATGTGTGCAAAACAGAGTTTACCAAAATGCATCATTTTTACGACTCA
>NZ_DASTTN010000324.1:0-3410 GCF_035760125.1 Flavobacterium sp. | reverse complement strand
ATAGCGATTTCTTTCATACGTCTTTGTATTGAATAAGAAGCCAAGGCAAACAGTCCAAAAAGAGCAATACCAATTACGACAACATTCAACAATGAGAAAAGGTTCTTTTGTTTTACGTAGGTTTCGTAAGTTCTGGCATACTGTTTATCCACAAAATCATATTTAAATGGATATTCAGTATCAAAAGTTCCCCATAATTTTTCAATATCGGCTATAGTCTTTTCTATATCATCAGATTTTAGTTTTACATAAACCCTATTTATGTTTTGAGCTAGATCAACAGTTTTTAGATGATAAAAGCACATTGGCGGAACTGCCGCTTCGAGACTCAATAAATTAAAATCTTTGATTACACCAATTATTTTTAAGTTTCGCTGTTTAATAATGATTTCTTGTCCAATTGGTTCATTCATACGCATTAATTTCTGGGCTGTTTCATTAATTAGTACGGAAGCGATGGTGTCCGAAGCATATTTCTGTTCAAGTCCCCTTCCATTAATGACTTTCACTTTCATCATTTCGAGCATCCCATAATCTATCGCCATTGTTCGTTCTTTAAAAAGCTCATCTCTATAAAGTACTCCTCCTAATGAATCGTCTGAACCATCAAAACAAACAAGACCTGTAGAAATTTGTTCCACCCCCTTTATTTTGGATAGTTCTTGTTTTATGGTTGAATATTTATCGTAAATGTTTTTGCCTGCATTTTTTGCCTCATAGTCAGATGATGGAAAGTGCAACGATACGTCTATTACCTGATTTCCCTTATACCCTAAATCTTTGCTACTTAAATAGCTGATTTGCTGATAAACAATATGTGATCCGATAATAAAAAATGTTGCAATTGCAAACTGAAAAATCAACATTCCGTTACGTATCCAAACACCGCTTTTACTTCTTCCAAAATCTCCTTTTAGTACTTTAAGCGTTTCGAAATTTGAAACATAAATTGCTGGAAAAACTCCAGCAACCAAAACTGTAATGACGAAAATTAGAATTAATTGCAAATAAAATTGACTACCAATGATCATTAAGTTTTTGTTCAAGAAGTCATTATAATACGGTAATGTCAATTCTACGATTACCAAAGCCAATAAAATAGAAAATGAACTTATGAGAATAGTCTCAAAAATGAATTGTGCTATAATATTGCCTCTTGATGCCCCAACAATTTTTCGCACACCAACTTCTTTTGCTCGCTTTATGGCATTGGCTGTAGCCAAATTGATATAATTAACAATAGATAAAATGAGAATTAAAACAGACAATCCAGCCATAATTAATAAAAACTGATAATTGCCTCTCCCTTCTGGGTAACCATCTGTTATAGAATGTAATCTGGCTTTTGAAAGTGGTTCCATCACGACTGTAAAATGCCCTATTTTCTTAACCATTACCTCGAAAGTAAACCCCTCCATCTTAGCGATTCTTTTAATAAAATCGACATTATATATATTTTCAAGACTCTTTCGCGTAAGTTCAATTTTTGATGGATCCTTAATTTTTACTAATAATTTGAAAACAAATGGAGCTGTCATACCTGAAGCCACCAATTTCTCCATTTTATTGATTATGACATTAGGAGCGATTGATGAATTCCCGGGAATGTGATATACGGCACGCACAACAAACATTTGGTCAAAGCATTTTATCTGTTTTCCGATTGGGTTTTCATTGCCAAAAACTTTTTTAGCAATAACATCGGAAATGGCAATGCTCGAATCATCTTTTATAGCTGAAATAGCATCTCCATTTATAATTTTGAAAGGAAAAAAAGAAAAGAAATTATGTTGTACATTGATGATTTTATCGACTAATTCTTTCTTTCCTTTATAAATAATTTTATCCTTTTGATACCAACTGTCAGCATAAATTATAGTGTCGACATTGGAGTCTTTATCTAAAACAGGTTTTAGAAATAAAGAACAATCTGAAAAAATCGGCATATCAGTCAATTGAACTAATACCTGATAGACCTTTTCCTTTTCGGGATTCCAATCGTCGTAGCTCTGTTCGTCATTCCAATAAAGCAAAGCGAAAATCAATCCTGCAATTCCTATTGCCAATCCCAACACATTGAGAAATGAAAACAGTTTGTTTTGTTTTAAATGATAAATAAATATTTTTATATAGTTTAATAACATAGTTTAGATTTAGGTTAATTGCAAGTAGATGTGAATTGTTTGTGCTTATTCATATTTCAAATATTTTAAAACATCAACCCTTGTAGCTTGATATGCTCTTGAAAGTACTACCAACAGTGTTAATGACAGTAAGGCAGCAAATCCAATTAGAAATGGATAAATCGAAATTTCTATTCTATAAGCAAAATTCTCTAGCCATTTGTTTAATAAATAATAAGCTGGAAATAGAGCGATTAAAAACCCAATAATGCAATACACAATGTACTGTTTAGATAATTCTTTAAGCAAAACATTGGTTTCAGCACCTAGTGTTTTTCTAATCGCGATTTCTTTCATACGTCTTTGGATTGAATAGGAAGCCAAAGCGAATAACCCGAAAAGAGCAATGATAATTACAATGACATTAAGTAAAGAGAAAAGATTTTTTTGCTTAACGTATGTTTTGTAGGTTCGCATATAACTTTTATCAATAAAATCATATTGAAATGGATAATCTGAATCGACATTTTTAGTCCAGAATTTTTCAATATCTGCAATAGTCTGCTCTGTATTTTCAGTTTTCACTTTTACGTAGATATGTTGAATATTTCCAATCATCCAGCCAATTGTTTTGAAGTGAAAAAAGACCATTGGAGGTATTTTTCCTTGTGGATTATAAAGGCTGAAGTTTTTTACGACACCAATAATTTTGAGTTTATTACCATTCCAATCGACAATTTTACCAATTGGATTTTTCTCGTTCATTATCTTCAAAGCTGTTTCATTGACCATCATCGAATTTATAGTATCTGAAGCAATTTTTGGATTCAGATAACGGCCTTGTACCATTTCGATTTTCATCATTTCGAGCATACCAAAATCAATGGCTAAATTCTGACCTTGAATATTATTTCCATTATAACTAAAACTCGAAGAAGAATCATTTCCTCCACCAAATTTGAATGCTCCAGTTGCTACTTGCTTTACTCCTTTTATTTTTGAAATTTCATTTTTAATAGTTGAGTAACTGTTAAATATCGTCTGTTCCGCATTTTTTTTGGTAAAAATGGATTCGGGTTTGTAATAAAAAATTTCCAAAACCTGTTCCCCTGAAAATCCTAAATTTTTATTGGCTAGATAGCGTACTTGCTCGTACACAATATATGAACCGATAATAAAGAAGGAAGCAATGCTAAATTGTAGAATTAACATTCCGTTCCGAAGCCAGACACCACTTTTATTTCTGCCAAAATTCCCTTTCAATACTTTTAAAGTTTCAAAATTAGA
>NZ_DASTTN010000323.1:0-8833 GCF_035760125.1 Flavobacterium sp. | reverse complement strand
CAGTGTCCCCAAAACGCTTGCTAATTGGTATACATAACTTCTTTGATGTGAGTTTTGGTACAAATGCCCTTTACTAAAAATTTCCAAAGTCGATATTTCAAATAAGGCTACCGAAAACACGATTACTCCCAACAGGGTTGAAACCAAATAAGTTAGCGGCCTTTGTGCTTTAAATAGTATAGGTAACAGCAAAAAACGATTGAATTGGGCATGCATGTACAAAATTAAATAGAAAAAAACACCCATTAAAATGGAAGCCAAAGAACTAAATAGCATCCAATCATTTTTTAATGTGTAAATTGTAAATGAAAAACCAACAACGGCAATTTCTTGCCACCATTTGTTATCCATCATATTGTCAAATTTTTTATTCATTTTAATATCTAAATAGTTTGCAAATTAACCACAAATATTTCGTTTTTATTTCCAATAAATGACCAATTGAATTGGTCATTTATAATCGTATTACATCATTTAAGAAAGCTTATTTCCCTGCAAGTGAAATAATTTTGTGCCACTAATTATATTTTGAATTTTATGTGTTTTAAAAAAATCACTTTATTGTTTTTCTTGATTTTTGCCTCCGTGAGTTACTCACAGACCTTGTCTTTGAAAGAAGCCATAAAAACTGGTCTTGAAAACTTTGGTTCTATCAAAGCAAAAAACAATTACGCCAATGCTTCGCGAGAAACTCTCAAACAAACTCGCCGCGATTATTTACCCAATCTTAATCTATCTGCCCAACAGGATTATGGAACTATCAATGGGCAAAACGGTCCTTTATACGGATTTAATGGTTTAGGAACCGCTTCTTCTGGTCCAGCATTGACAGAACAAAACTGGAACGCCGCTTTTGGCGCTTTGTATTTGGCCAACATGAATTGGGACTTTTTTACTTTTGGGAAAACCCAAGAAAAAATTAATCTGGCTAAAATTGATGTTCAGAGCCGCGAAAATGACCTGCAACAAGAACGATTCCAGCAAGAGATTAAAATTTCTTCAGCGTATCTGAATTTATTGGCTAGCCAAAGATTATTGATTTCGCAACAAAAGAATTTAAGTCGTACCGAAGTTTTCAGGAAGAATGCCGTTGCGAGAGTAAAGAACGGATTACTTGCCGGAGTTGATTCGACTTTGGCGACCGCCGAGGTTTCAAAAGCCAAAATCGCCTTAAATCTGGCTAAGAATTTAGTCAAGGAACAAAACAATAAATTGGTCGATTTGATGGGTATTGCTTCTCAGGACATTATCACCGATACTGTTTTTGTGAATCGAATTCCAAAAAATATCGTAATGGATGAAAAAGCCAGCGACAGTTTACATCCTTTACTTCAATTCTACAAAACAAAAATTGACTACAGCAATCAGCAAGTTAAATTATACAAACGTTTTTACTACCCAACGATGAGTGCTTTTGGTGTTTTGCAAACTCGCGCTTCCGGTTTTAATAATGACTACGCATTGGATAGAAATTCCTTTAGCAGAAATTATTTGGATGGCGTGAATCCTGACCGTTCCAATTATTTGGTTGGAGTTGGAATTACTTGGAATTTAACCACTCCGTTTAGAGTGAGCAAACAAGTAAGTGCCCAAAAATTTGTTTCGCAAGGTTTACAGGAAGAATACAATCAAGCCGATCGCGAACTAAAATCACAATTGACTTTGGCTGATGACAAAATAAGAATCACACTTGACAATTACGCCGAAGCTCCAGTTCAGGTAAAAGCAGCAGCTCCGGCGTATTTACAAAAATCGACTTTATACAAAAATGGCTTAACAGATTTGACAGATTTGACACAAACCTTGTTTATCCTCAATCGTGCCGAAATTGACCGTGATATCGTAAACAATAATGTGTGGCAATCGTTTTTGCTAAAAGTAGCCGCTACAGGTGATTTCAACTTATTTATCAATGAATTTTAATAAAAGATCCTAATGAATTTAATACGATTTGCACTCCGCAAACCCATCTCCATAATGGTACTGGTAGCAGGCTTATTCTTTTTTGGAATCGGCGCTATACAAGATATCAAAGTGGATATCTTGCCCAAAATGAACCTTCCGGTAATTTATATAGCGCATCCGTTTGGAGGATATACTCCTGACCAAATGGAAGCTTATTTTGGTAAAACCTACGTGAATATCCTTCCTTTTGCCAATGGTATAAAATCAGTGGAGACCAAAAATATCCAAGGTTTGATGATTATGAAATTGACCTATTATGAAAACACCAATATGGCGCAAGCAGCTGCCGAATTGGGTGCACTTTCCAATAGAATTCAGGCGGCATTTCCTCCCGGAACACAACCGCCCTTTATCATTCGTTTTGATGCTTCTTCATTGCCAATTGGACAATTGGTTTTGAGCAGTAAAATTAGATCCAACAATGAATTACAGGATATGGCAAACGTATATGTTCGTGCTTCCTTTACTTCTATCCCAGGTTTGTTATCGCCGGCTCCCTTTGGCGGAAGCCCAAGAACAATAGAGGTAAACGTTAATCCTGATTTGTTGCGTTCCCATAATATGACGCCTGATCAAGTTGTGGAAGCGATACGACTAAACAACCTTACCGCTCCTTCCGGAAATGTGCGAATCGGAGATAAAAACTACATTACACCTACGAATAATACAATTAAAGAAGTTAAGGATTTTGAAAAAATTCCATTGTTTAAAGGCGGTGTTCAAAACCTGACTTTAGGCGACGTGGCTACCATAAAAGATGGTGCCGATATCACAGCAGGTTATGCATTGGTTAACGGAAAACGTTCAGTTTATATCAGTATTGCCAAAGCGGGAGATGCTTCAACTTGGGATGTTGTTAAGAAACTGAAAGCTGAATTACCAAAAATTCAAAGCACATTGCCCGAAGATGTTAAGTTATCGTATGAATTTGACCAATCGGTTTATGTAATCAATTCGGTAAAAAGTTTAATTACCGAAGGAATTATCGGAGCGGTATTGACGGGATTAATGGTTTTATTGTTTCTTGGCGACAGAAGAGCCGCTATAATTGTGATTTTGACGATTCCGATTTCTATTATTTCCGGAGTTTTATTCTTGAAGTTATTTGGACAAACCATCAATTTAATGTCATTGAGCGGACTGGCTTTGGCAATTGGAATTTTGGTTGATGAAAGTACTGTGACGATTGAAAACATACACCAACATCTCGATATGGGAAAACCCAAGGCACTCGCCATTTGGGATGCCTGTAAAGAAATTGCGTTACCAAAACTGCTTATTCTGCTTTGTATTTTGGCTGTTTTTGCTCCTGCCTTTACGATGGTAGGAATCCCTGGAGCTTTGTTTTTGCCATTGGCTTTAGCAATTGGTTTCTCGATGGTATTTTCATTTTTGTTATCACAAACATTTGTGCCAGTTATGGCCAATTGGTTGATGAAAGACCATCCAAAAGTGGAACACACCCCAAATATTACAGATGATGAAGCAGAATTTAATGCTTGCGGATTAACACCTGAATCAGAAAAAGATATCATCAGCCAAAAAAGAGTTATGGTTGAAAGGGACGATTTTAATAATGATCATAAAATAAGTCATTTTGAAAGATTCAGAATTCGATTTATGAAAACGCTGGACCGTCTTTTTCCATACAAAAAAGCAAGCAGTTTGATTTATCTTATTGGAATAACGCTTTTGGCTGTACTGTTTATTACTTCCATTGGGAAAGATGTTTTTCCAAAAGTAAATTCGAGCCAATTTCAGCTTAGATTGAGAGCTGCAGATGGAACACGATTAGAACGCACTGAAGAAAAAGTGGTTTTGGTTTTGAAAGAATTGAACAAAATGGTGGGCAAAGAACACGTCGGAATTTCATCTGTCTATGTGGGACAACACCCTTCTTTATTCTCTATTAATCCAATTTACCTATTTATGGCTGGTCCGCATGAGGCGGTTTTTCAAGTGAATTTGAAAGATTATGAATCCAATATGGAGGATTTTAAAGACGCGTTTAGAGCCCGAATTAAAAAGATTCTGCCAGATGTGAAAATTTCTTTTGAACCGATAGAACTTACCGATAAAGTATTGAGCCAAGGTTCTCCTACTCCAATTGAAGTTCGAATTGCGGGAAAAGACAAAAAAAGAAACGAATTATACGCCAATCAAATTGTCGAAAAACTAAAGAAAATATCCTATTTCAGAGATGTGCAAATTGGACAACCAATTCATTATCCTGCAATGAATATTAACATCGACAGAACACGTGCAGCCGAATTAGGTGTTGATATGAATGATATTTCACGCTCTTTGGTCGCTTCGACATCTTCTTCAAGATATACTGAAAAAAATACTTGGGTTGATGAAAAAGCGGGCTTGTCTTATAACGTTCAGGTGCAAGTACCTTTGAACCAAATGAAAAGCAAAAATGACATTGATGAAATTCCGTTATTAAAAAATTCACTCCGTCCTGTTTTAAGTGATGTGGCTACAATCACACCTACAGTTGTAAGTGGTGAAAATGACAATTTGGGAGCGATGCCTTACATTACCGTTACCGCAAACACCTATAAAACCGACTTAGGTACAGCTACAAAAGATGTGGCGGCAACGATAAGTTCATTAGGCGAATTACCTCGTGGTTTGTTCATCGAGCCAATTGGTATGACCAAAGTATTGAATGAAACATTAAGCAGTTTACAACTCGGATTATTAGTTGCCGTGTTTGTGATTTTCTTAATGCTTGCCGCCAATTTTCAATCGTTCAAAGTTTCTTTTGTTATTTTGACAACCGTTCCTGCCGTAGTTTTAGGAGCCTTGTTAATGCTTACAATTACAGGTTCCACGCTAAATTTACAATCGTATATGGGGATCATTATGTCTGTTGGGGTTTCGATAGCCAATGCTGTTTTGCTGGTCACCAATGCCGAACAATTGCGAAAACGCAATGGCAACGCCTTAGAATCGGCTCGGGAAGCGGCAGCTTTACGACTTCGCCCTATTATTATGACCAGTGTGGCCATGATTGCGGGAATGTTACCTATGGCGATTGGTCATGGCGAAGGAGGCGATCAAGTTTCTCCATTAGGAAGAGCGGTTATTGGTGGATTATTATTTTCGACCTTTACCGTATTGCTGATTTTGCCTTTAATTTTTGCCTGGGCACAAGAAAAAACATCCACAAAATCAATCTCTTTAGATCCTGAAGACGAAGAAAGCGAGCATTATATATCATCACTAAAATCATAAAATGAAGACTAAAATATTACAACCGACCGCGCTATTTTTTGTAGCACTATTTATTCTAAGCAGTTGCAATTCGAATAAAAAAGAAGAAGCTGTTGCTGAATTAGAACCTAAAATGGAAACCTTTTCTTTAGCAAAATCAAAACTGACTACCGACTTGCGTTTACCTGCCGAGTTATCCGGTTTTAGCCAAGTGGATTTATTTGCCAAAGTGAATAGTTATGTAAAAACACTTAAAGTAGATATTGGTTCTGATGTAAAAAAAGGACAATTGCTTATTGAACTGGAAGCACCAGAAATAAGTTCACAGTTAGCCGCTTCTGAATCTCGTCTGCATTCACAAGAAGCAGTCTATACAGCCAGCAACAGCACCTATCAACGATTACTTGAAACGAGCAAGGTCGAAGGAACGATTTCCAAAAATGATTTGGAATTGGCTTTGTCCAAAAAGAATTCGGACTTTGCACAATTAGCTGCTGCTCGCGCTGGACACAAGGAAATCAAATCGATACAAGACTATTTACAGATACGTGCTCCCTTTGATGGTAAAGTAACTGCACGAAATGTCAATACTGGCGCTTATGTGGGGCAGGGAACCCAAATTCCGCTTCTTACTGTGCAGGATCAAAAGAAACTTCGTTTATCGTTATCTGTCCCTGAAGCGTATACAGGTTACCTAAAAGTGGGTGATATGATTGGGTTTAATGTAGTATCATTACGTGGCGAAACATTCAAAGCTAAAATTAGCAGAATGTCGGGAGCGCTAGACCTCAAACTACGTTCCGAACGCGTCGAACTGGATGTAATCAATTCGGATGAAAAATTACTTCCGGGAATGGTTGCCGAAGTGATCCTACCACTTAACAGCAAAAAAGAAACTTTTGTTGTTCCTAAATCGGCGGTTGTGAATACTGCTGAAGGAATCTTTTTGATAAAAGTAGTCAACAAAAAAGCACAACGCATCAAAGTAAGCCTTGGGCTTGAAGTTGATGACAAAATTGAAGTTTTTAGTGATTCATTACAACAAAATGATATTTTACTAAGCAAAGCAAACGAAGAGATTAAAGACGGTGATGATATAAAGGAATAAATTTCGTTTAATCTTCAATTAGCAAAAACTATATGTACTTATACGGTATTTTGAAAATCAGTAATGATTTGAAAATGTAAATCTAAATTTGACTCAAGGACAGCCACTAATTACAGTACTGTCCTTAATTTTTTACATAATAATTAGTTATTTAATTATAATATATATCCTTTTAAGATTTCATCAATAATAATTAAAACTTAAATGATAACAATATTTAACTATTTTTACAAGTAAATACATCATATTATGAAAATAAAATTACTTTCATTTATTATAGCCTTATTACAATTAAGCACATATGCTCAAACCCCAGCAATCGAATGGAAAAAGTGTTTTGGAGGTACAGATTCAGATAGCTTTAGCAATATTAAACAAACCTCAGATGGAGGTTATATCGTTGTAGGAGCTTCACGTTCAAATAACGGAGATCTCATATTAAATAAAGGGAATAATGATGTTTGGATTTTAAAACTGAATTTTAATTTTGTAACCGAATGGTCAAAATCATATGGAGGTACTAAAGAAGATTATGCAGATTGTGTACAACAAACTACCGATGGTGGATATATTATTACAGGTTATTCCGAATCAAATGATGGGGATGCAACTTCAAACCACGGAAGTTATCACAATGGTGATTTTTGGACAATAAAAACTAATGCTAAGGGAGTAATCGAATGGCAAAAATCTCTAGGAGGTTCACAGGCTGAAAGATCCTATAGTATTATACAAACAAATGATGGCTATGTAGTTACCGGAACTAGTAGCTCAAATGATGGAGATGTTAGTGGCCTTCATGGTTATGGTACTACTAATGCAGATGATGCCTCAATCATAAAATTAGATGTTTTAGGAAATGTTATATGGCAAAAATTGCTTGGAGGAACTGAGAGTGAAAATTCATCTAGTGTAAAACAAACAACAGATGGAGGCATCATTTTATGTGGAAGAAGTAGGTCTAATGATGGAGACGTATCAATAAACAAAGGCTCTTCTGATGCATGGATTGTAAAACTAAATGGTCTTGGTATCATAGAATGGGAAAAAACATTTGGAGGAAGTAATACTGATTCTGCTAAATCTATTTCACAAACTAGCGATGGGGGATTTATAGTTATTGGAAGCTCCTCATCAACCGATGGAGATGTGATAGGTAATTATTCTAATGAGCGGGATAATGTTTGGGTTTTAAAATTAAATATTAATGGAGATATACAATGGCAAAAAATATTTAGTGGCTCAGAGACTGACGAAGGAACCGATATACAGCAGACTTCTGATGGAGGCTATATTTTGACGGCACAAACATATTCTAGTGATAAAGACCTTACAGAAAACAAAGGCTATTCTGATGCATGGATCGTAAAACTTAACCAAAAAGGAGAATTACAATGGCAAAAAAGTATTGGAGGAAACAGTTATGATCGTATAGAGTCAATACAACAAACTGTTGATGGTAGTTACATTATGGCAGGATATACATTTTCAACTGATGGGGATATTATTAATAATAACGGCAACGGAGATGGTTGGATAGTAAAATTAGTTTCATCAAATTTATCTTTAAATAATTTTGAATCCAATAAATTAATTATTTATCCTAATCCAGTTACTTCAATACTAAATTTCCAAATTCCAAATAAAGACATAATTGATAAAATTATTATTACTGATATTAATGGAAAAAAAATACTGGAACAAAATAAAAATACAACTCAAATAGATACTCAAGAATTAAACTCAGGTACCTATTTCATAACTGTATTTTCCTCAGATAAGAAATATACTCAAAAAATATTACGGAGGTAAATAGCCCCCTCTAGCGCGAGCGTCCCGCTCGTGAACGCCAAGTAGGAACATAATTTTAAACAATACAAAAAGATAATAGGTAAGATCAAGTAACAATTGAAGAATAACTTACCACAAAATAATATTTTAGAATACTATTGCCTAGATTGTGCGCACGAGCGTGGCGCTCGCGCCAGCTGAGGAGATTTGGCAAATCCGAAGAATGGGCTTAATTTAATCCCAAACCCGCTGTAGTACCGGAACGTTAGCGGGTATAATTGACCAAAATTATGAGAAAAGAGAATTGTTATGTTGAGTTTGACTTTTTTGAAGATATAAATTTTGAAGATTTAAAATTCACTTTTGAAAAAATAAAATACTCAAAGAATAACTCAATAGAAAAAGAAGATAACTATTGGTTAGAAAACTTTCCTAAATACTCTATTGAAAAATTTTGGTTTTTAGATTCAGATTTTAAGCCCGATTTCAAAACGGCGGAAAAAACGGAATTTAACTGGCACTTTTATTCTTTAATAGAATTACTAAGTGTAAATTACGAAATAGAATATACTGACCTAAAAAAAGTTGATAGCAATAAAGGCTTACTTGAATATAATCCTTACTCTTATCCATATGGTGGAATTGACGGAATTGTAATGTTCATAAAATCCTTTAATTGTGTCCCAAAAATAATTGATGACGGAACAAGTGTTTATGAAATAAATTTTGATAATACTGATGAGTTTA
>NZ_DASTTN010000322.1:0-5515 GCF_035760125.1 Flavobacterium sp. | reverse complement strand
TAATTTGTCATTAAAGCTCCTCCCATTCTAACATTTTTTGAAAGTTAATCTGTTGAAGAGCTCCTTTTACTCATTGGTCGCAAGTATATTAGTTGTTTAATCTATTTAATAAATAATTTGTCATGCCAAGCGCAAAATATTTTATTAGAGGAGTATCGCTTTTTTCATGTTCGCATTGAACAATTGTTGAAACATATTCAATTTGTTGCTCCTGTGTTGTTATTTCTGGAAAAATTGGAGGGCAGTTATTTGACATTAATACAGCACCTATAATTATACGACACACTCTGCCATTGCCATCAGCAAAAGGATGTATTTCATTTAAAAATTTATTATGAAAATAAACGATTGCTGTTAGCAAATGTTTTTCATAATTTGTATTATCAATATTTTCTAATCTTGCATTAAACAAGTTTAGATAACTTGCCATAATAAATTCTAAATTGTAATGTGGAGCGTACTCCTTATTTTCAAAAAAAGGCTCTCGAGCCCCTACAGTGGGAACGTTACGATAATTCCCAACCAATTCAGGTTTAAAATCAGTTTCCCATGCTAATGGAGAGCTCATTAAAGAACCATGTATATTTTTAATGACTTCTTCTGTAAGTTCAAAATTTTCTAAATCTTCCAAAAGGTTTTTCAAAACTGATTGGTGTTCTGAAATGCCCAGTAAAGAATCTAAATTAATACCACGAACACTTTCATTATTTAAAAATCGAATAGTATCCCCATATTGAAGCTTAGAATCTTCAACTCTTGCAGAATAAAAAGAATAATCATTGACTAATGAATCCTTAAACTCCCCTGACCATTTATCTCTAGGGAATTTTTCTTGAAATTTTAAAAGCGCTGAATTAAAGTTTAATAAATAGTCTGGAAGCATAGACTAAATTTATCCGTTATACTTATCAAACATAAAACGTGTCCACTTTTTCACATCATGAGGATACGCAAATAAAGTGTTGTCTTTTTTTAAAAAAGTCTTTCCAAAGAAGAATAGTTGAAAATCTGTTTTAAAGGTACTAGGTATTGTATCAACAGCAACAAGATCTTTTGTAGTTGATAAATTCTTTAATATAATTATGTCTTGTCTAGTAACTAACATTTTACAAAGGTATTAAATACTTTAATACATACAACACTAACATTGATTCTTTCAACAGACTCTATCTTGTACTAGATTACCTCATGTAAATCAATATTCTGCTTCTACTATTTTCTTAGCAAGCTTCTCGTATTACACGTATTATTCCAAATTTTAATATCTGCATTCTTATAAAAAATGATTAATAAGCTCTTTTTCTTATAACTTAGTTTAATTATAAAATCTACACCTAAAATAAAAACTATCCTTTTCAATTACCGTACAATCATCAAACCTATTGCTAATTGGTTGCTCCTCAGAAGAGCCAACATTCTCTTCAATTTGACAGTGTAATTTAATTAATCTAAAACGAAAAATCACCAACTATTTTTGACCACATTACCTAAAATAATAAAAACATAAAATGATTTAAAAAATATAAAAATACCGGTGATTATCGCCGTTATAACGTCATTTTTTAAAGTATATCAAATAATGTCTAGTCCTGAAAAAGTGGTACAGGAATTTTTTTAAAAAAATCCATTATTTCTAAATGAGTTTTGAAAAACTAAAAAACCACTCCATAACGAAGTGGTTTTTTTAGTTTTTATAATAGGCATCAATAAAAAAACATCATAATTTTGAGAATAATAAATACTGTTAAATTGATTAAACCCATTATTAACATTACTTTCGATCCCACAGACTAAACCCAAGTTCGAACATGCTTTTTGGTTTAATTCATAACTTTTATTAAATTTTTTGGTCGATTTCAAACCCGATAGTTTTTGCATAAGCATTTAAATCGATTGCAGCAACTGTTCCTATTGATTGTTGTAAGTATCTTGTGAGTTGCAGGAAAAATGTAACTAATGAGTTCTCTTTGTCACTAAAAGTAACACTTTCAAACTTTCTATTTAAATAATAGTCATTAATTCTTTTGTCAAAGTCTTTACTACTAATATCTTCCACACCATTATAGTTGACGTAAAAACTGCCGTAATCAACTGCACAACCCATTTCAATTGTTTGTAGGTCTTTTAGATTCTTCAAATGGCTTTCGATTGTATTGTTATTAGAATGAGTAAATGAATTAGTACTTGCTAATATACCCCCCACTATTTTTGTTAACGGACGAGCGGGCATTTCCACCCCAGCATTAATAATTTTGACGGAAGTCCTTTTTAAACATCTAACACTTTCAATTTTTTTACCAGCATAATCAAAAAAATTGTCATCTCCAACTTTACCTTGTAAGTCAGGTTTTACCTCAAAAACTGCATATACACCCTCGGCGGGAATGTAATGAATCCCATTTTGGGTAAACACAAAAGGCGTGTATTGTTGATCATAAATTACTAAGTCTAATTGATGGCTTAAGCTTCCGGTACTATCAATTATTATTGCTTTGTCAACACAATATCTATTAGGTAAATATTTTCTCAGCCATTCTATCCAAACATTTTCTAATGAATCTCCTTTTGAACCTGGATGCAAAATAAATTCCCGGTTTGTATTTAGTTGAGCAACCATTTGGTTTTGCAATCCACTAAATAAATCTCCAATTTTAATTTTATTACTCATATTTGTATATTTTATTTTTAAACTGAACATAGAAGCCAAGCTCCACTTTAGTTTTGTTGTAACCTATAATCAGCATTAATGGATTTTTAATTGATACTTCAGGATGATTTGCAATTGAATTAATGGCATTTACATCGGTGCTACTTGGTATTGGCAAATTATTGGGATGGGTATGCCATTCTCCAAGATAATATTTCTTGGGTTCTTCATCATAAAATTGTTTTAATCTATCATCTATGCCTATTGTGTCTCTCTCAAACAAATAAGGTGTCCCTTTAAATTTGTTTGGCAGAATTGTATCGGTTATTCTTAAGTGGGTTTGCTTATCTGAATAATTACCAATTAAAAAACCTCCAAATTCATTCGGGTAATGTTCTGTTCCAATGTCTATTAAACTGCATAATAAATCATCATCGATTTCCAGTGTTAGTCCTAACTCATTAATTCTATACATCAAAACTCATCTAATTTTATTGAAAACATATCGCTCTCTTCCGTTTTTAAAACAAAGTTTCTCAAACTTTTACTATCACTCAATTTCATGTTAATATGCCTAATAGCAAATTGAACCAATGTGTTAATATCATTATATGAAGCTTTGAAGGTTGGACTCCAACATCCAGTAGGGTTATGCAAATCTTCTAGCTCATTCCCCAAAACATTTTCATATTGATTCATTACCCAATTATAACTATTTGGTTCAACTGAACAGACAAGGTCTTTGGCATTATTGGTTATTGATAGGGTTATATAACTATTCAATTTAAGCTTACTCAATATATATAACAAATCGTTATCTGTGGAACAATCTATAATCATATCATAATGAAATAGTTGTTTTTGCAATTCAACATTAGTATTGTTTAATCCTTGGGCTATTTTTGAATCAACATGAAACATTATTGGATTAACTATTCCAACCTCAACAAAAGGAGATATCGATAATAATTCATTTGATAGATCATCTACTTTATTACAAATTCCTGTCAAAAATGAGTATTCTGATCTACATACATTTTCAGGCTCTTTAATATCATAATCAACTACATCAATACTTGTACAACCACATCTTACCAATGTTGTTGCAACTATACTGCCTATTGCGCCTATTCCAATAATAAGTACTTTGCTTTTAGTAATCTTTTCAGTTAATCTACCCCTACCAAAGAAATAGTCGTAGGAACAGTTCCTAGTGATACCCCATACAATATCTTCATCGACAAATCCACCTTTCCATACTTTGTTTTCTTTATAGGACTCAATTGGAAATTTCCCGATTTCCACAATAGCTACTTGCCAATGTATCTCTTTTTCGGATATTCTATAACCGATTAAAAAAGAAATTGGATTTCCACTTAGCTTTAAATTGGTTTTCTGAACATTATAAAGGAAACTATAAAGATTTTGATCAACTAAGCTTTCTAAATCTTCCCAATTATTTATAATAAACTTTCCATTCCTCGCTGGAGGATTATCTAAAAAAACATATATCCCAATGTCCTTATTAGGTAATTTCTTTATTGCACTGCTCCATTTGCATTCTACAATCTTTTTATTGTATGAATCTCTGAATTCCTGAATAACATTATTAAAAATAACCTTTTCATGATACAGTCCGTTATTAATTTTTGAATACTCGAAAAAACCAAATTGCTGATTGCTGAAAATATAGTCGACTTCAGTAAACAAAAAAGAAAAATGGTTACCCTTAAATTCTTTAGGCCGTAAAATCAAATGTTCATAATGCTTGTCATTATCTTTATTTAAATAATATTTCCAGATCCACCTTTTTAGTGAATTAATATCTATTTCAATTTTTTTCTTTAAATCGGTCTGGTGAGTGGTGTGCCTGCATATAGATCCGTCTCCCATCACATGACCATACTCTAGATAATCAGTATTGGAAAAAGTAATAGATTCAATATCCATTCTCTTTAACGGATATTCGGGGTAAATTATAACATCAAAAAATAAGCATTCTTCTGCTGAATCGATTGGGACTTTGATTTTTCCAACTATATTAAATTCTAAATCTGAACTAAATGGGGTCTCAACTATAATTCCATTTAGCTCAGAAAAAATTTGCTTGATTGTATTTAGTCTTTTGTCCTTCATTTAACCGAATCTTTCATTTTTTGGTGGATTGGAATAAAATCCATTTCCTTTGTTTTCATATTTGCTATCGCTTTCTTCTTCCTCTAGAAATTTTGAATTTTCAGGAAAATAAGTTTTGATATTCTCGTCATTATCCTCAATTCTTTCAAGCATATACTTCATATCGTCAGATAAGGTCTGTCTCTCTGATGTTGTTAAGGTATCGATTAAATCGTTAGAACCATTTCCTGGATCTTTCAATGCAAAACTTTCGCCTGTAACTTCGTCACGGATATATTGCAATACGGTTTCTAATTTACTCCAAAAATTTCCCGATATATTCTTATTATCAAAAGCTTTAATTGTAATCAATTCTAAAAAGAAGGATTTTACAGGGTAATTGTACTTAGTATTCTTCCAGACTTTAAGCAAACGAATGATCTTTCTAATGGAATCTTTTTCAGTAGTTGCCCTATCTTTAATACTCTTAATTTGAGCTTGTACATTGGTTTTAATTCTCTCACTTCCCTGGTCAAAGTTTCCATATTTGTAGTAAACATATAGATTAAGGTTTTCATCCTCTTTGTACTGATTTTGATTTAGTTCACGTCCTGGTACAACATCAATTTTTACAACATCCCCGTCATCATCTGCAAAAAATTCAATCCCAATTGAAACTTTTTGCTTCCTAACATTTGCTTCATCTTTGTATTTCTCATATAAAAAATCAAAAACATCTTCGTACATCTCCAT
>NZ_DASTTN010000321.1:0-2913 GCF_035760125.1 Flavobacterium sp. | reverse complement strand
GCCATGATAATTTTTTTAATTATGGTTTAATCAAACCAACATTCGCGGACTTCGCCAGAGGTTGATTTAAATTTGGGTGCAAATGTAAAAAATAAATATGAATTGTGAATTATGAATCATGATTTTTTTAATTGGTTCGCTTATTTGGGGAAAGCCGCAAAAAAAAGAGCTTTATTATTAAAAGCTCTTTTTGTGATTTGTATTGTTAGAATAAATTAAGGAGCCATTTTTGCTTGCTTTACTTTCTTTATGATTTCTGTAATTTTCTCATCTGTTTTTACTTTAATATCGCTGTATTTATTTATACCTAACGAAGAAGTCAATGTTTTATCTCTTTTATCAAATAATTTATCAATTTCTTTATTACGATTTTCTTTTGATAAATTCTTTTCGTCCAGACCAAACAATTCCAATACTAATGTGCTGTTCGCGTTTCCGAAATAGGTTTTTTCATCGTCACTTAGCGCGATACCGTAAGTTTTATTGAGTTCATTCAATAAGGATGTTCTATTTATTCCTTGTGCAAAGGAAACAGCTGAAATGAAAAAAGTAACAATTAAAATTACTTTGAAGATTAATCCTTTCATGGTTTTATACTTTTAAAGGTTATTAAGAAGCAAACTAATTCTTATTATAAAGTATAAATATATGAAAATTAATCGTTTAACAGATCAGGCCTCCTGTTTTTCGTGTGCTCATACGCAGTATCTTCTCTCCATTTGTCAATCTTGGCAAAATGCCCACTCAGCAACACATCTGGAACTTTCCAGCCTTTGTAATCGGCGGGACGGGTGTAGATCGGGCCCGAGAGTAAGCCATCCTGAAAACTGTCAGTCAATGCCGAAGTTTCGTCACTTAATACGCCAGGAATCAATCGGATTAAGGCATCTGATAAAACCAAAGCGCCTAATTCTCCTCCTGATAAAACATAATCACCTATCGAAATTTCCTTGGTGATAAAATGGTCTCGCACGCGTTGGTCAACACCTTTATAATGTCCGCACAAAATAATAATATTTTGATACATCGACATCGTGTTGGCCATTTTTTGGTTTAGTGTTTCTCCATCGGGAGACATATATATGATTTCGTCATACGATCTTTCACTTTTTAAGTGAGTGATGCAGGCATCTATCGGCTGAACAGTCATAACCATTCCGGCGCCACCACCAAAAGGATAATCGTCAACGCTTTTTTGTTTGTTGGTCGTATAATCTCTTAAATTATGAAAATGAACCTCCACTAATCCTTTGTCAATGGCACGTTTCATAATCGAAGCTTCAAAGGGGCTTCTTAATAATTCAGGTAATACGGTTATAATATCAATTCTCATGTTACTTTTTTAGGAATGGCAAAGGTACAAATAAATTGACAGGAGCATTCGCAACTTCAAACACAAACTTCTATTGTTTCTATGTGGTAAAAAAGAATACGTGCAATGGGCTTTATTAAGTAAAGCTCCATTCTTTATAACTCAGCTCTTTTTCGATTTTTTCTTCTATTTTTTCAGATAGTTTCTGATTGAAATCAATTTTGGTAATTTGTTCAATATTTTCAATGGTTGTGGCAAAAGTATAAAGAGGAGCATCTGATTTTTCATTGGGAACCAAAAACGGAATCATAACCAAAGCATTGTCCTGTACCCGAACCACGATTTTGAAAAAATAATCGGGAACGGAGACTTCTTCATCACCAATAGTAATCAAATTATCATGTAAGATACTTCCTGTCACAATAAAAATGGCCTTGTATTTATCGGCCCAATATCGAATTTTTTGTTCCAGCCGGTTCCAGACACCAGCGTTGAAAGCTCTGTTTTGGGGCGACACATTCGAGGTTAAAAAAGTTTCATTATAGGCTTCTTCAGAGAATTTCATATCTGCTGCAGGAACCAAATGCCCTTTGTCATAGCCAGTGTCCTTGTAGTTATTCCAATGTGCCGATTCGGTATCGACCAAAGGGTCTTGTTTGAAATAAGGTCTTTCAAAATGATGCTGATGCGGGGACTCCGCCGTCAAATAATAGGCGGCCCACTCCGCTTGTTCGTGTTCCTCGGAATACGATAGGAAAAAATGTTTATGTCTGATGATGCTCATAAACGAATGTTTTTTTTAATGGTTTTGGACTAAACTCCAAACTGCCTCAAATGATGGTCCGTATGTCTCCACATCAATTTATCCCAATCCTCATAAGTCATTTTGCCCCAAAAAGGGTGGTACATAACCTTAATAACCTGATTGCCTTGTGCAAATTGCCTAAAATTTTCAGCAAATTCTTTTCGGCTGGATTCAAAATCATACGACCCCTCACATTTCAATTCTTTGGCCGTAGGGCTGTTTTTTCCAAAGTCATTGTTGAATGCTTTGTTTTTTATAAGCCTGCCCAAAATACCCAGTAGGAAATTCACCTTAAGCTCTTTTTTACCAAATCCCACCTCAATTGCAGCGCTGCAGTGCTTGCACATTTGATCTACCGTCATCTTGCCCCAAAGCGCTTTACTCTCAGGTGTAAGGGAATTAATCCGGGCAATTATGTCTTCATTATCAGCTTTATCATATATCGAACCCATATTTTATTGATTTAAAGTGATAAACAAATATAATCTTTTGCAACCAAATATACTATCACTTTATAGAAGAGGGATGACAAAAAAAGGAATAAAGACAGTAATTATTATTAAGAGCAACTTCCTGCTCTCCGCTTCAAGCTTACTCGTAGTCTTGCTTTTTTCAAGGGCAAAAAAGGAGCTTCCTCTGGCTGCTCTTTTTTACCCAGAAAAAAATATAAGCCTCCTTCGCAAGGCTTTCCACTGCGATCAGGGCTAGGCTGTTGTGGAATTAAATTTTTCAGAAAAACAGTTTCGTTTCATAACAAAAAAGGCTCAAATCACAATTCTTGTCTTAGAAATAATGT
>NZ_DASTTN010000320.1:0-2463 GCF_035760125.1 Flavobacterium sp. | reverse complement strand
TTGAAAATTTGGATTTTATAGCGATCGGAATAGGATAAATTAGTGTTGGATTTTCTTTTTTCATTCAACAATTGCTCAAATTTAGGGTCTTGATTTACGCTTAAATTGGAGTTCTGAGCTGTTATTCTGTTTGTCGTTATTAAAAATAAAGTAAATAGCGACAATGCTTTAAGGGTTCTTAAAAATCTCATAATCTGATTATTTATTCTGCAAAAATAGTTTTTTAACAGGAAATCGTAATAGTTTTGTTATTTAGATTTAATATAAATTATAATTAAGATTATTTTAAGGTTTTGAGAATAGTTCTTAAGTCGTATTTTTGTGCAAGTTTTTAAATAAGGTTCGTTTTGTTTTCTATTTTTTTAGATAACAAGCGAACAATTTTTTAGTAGATAATCAATATATTAATATGAAAAAGGTGGGTAACCATAATTCGAATTCAAGGAAATTATTTTTAAGCTTAGCATTAATGTTGAGTATTTCCGTAGCTTCATTTGCGCAAGACGCAGCTCCTGTTGCGGCCGAAGCAACTGCAGCAGCTCCAGCGGCGAGTTCTGGAGGTGATGCGGCAAAAGGTAAAGAGCTTTTTAATACCAATTGTGCTGCATGTCACAAGTTAGATGCAAAATCTACGGGTCCGGCTCTTAGAGATGTTATTTCAAGACATGAAATTTCTTGGATTTATAAATGGGTCCACAACAGTTCGGATTTAATTAAATCTGGTGATGCTGCTGCCGTAAAAGTTTTTGAGGCTAACAACAAAATTCCTATGACTGCATTCCCTCAGTTGTCTGAAGGGGATATTGATAATATTATTGCTTATACTTCTGAGCCAAAAGCTGCCGCTCCTGCTGCTGCTGGTGCTTCTGCTTCTGCTGCCGTTCCTGGTACGGTTCAAGAAGAAGGAATCTCTAATAATGTTATATTAGGTGCTTTGTCATTAGTAATGGCAATTCTTATTGTGATGTTGGTTTTGGTCAACAAAGTATTAAGAAAAGTTGCTGCTGCAAATGGTATTGAAGTAGTTGCAAAAGAGCCTACATTGCCTATTTGGAAAGCTTTTGTTAGAAATCAGTTTTTAGTTTTGGTTTCTGCTATATTCTTATTGCTTTCAGGTGCTTATTTAGTATACGGATTTTTAATGCAAGTTGGTGTAGATCAAAATTACGAACCAATTCAGCCGATACACTACTCTCATAGAATTCACGCTGGTGATAATGAAATCAATTGTAAATATTGTCACTCTGCTTCTCGTGTGAGCAAAACTGCAGGTATTCCTTCTTTGAATGTTTGTATGAACTGTCATAAAAGTATTAGTGAAGTTGCTGAAACTACTGCAACTCCAGAATACAGTAAAGCTTTTTATGATGAGCAAATCCAAAAATTATATAAAGCTGTGGGTTGGGATGCTACTTCTCAATCATATACAGGTAAAACTGAGCCAGTGAAATGGGTTCGTATTCATAATTTACCTGACTTTGTTTATTTTAATCACTCACAACACGTTACTGTAGCTGGTATTGAATGTCAAACATGTCACGGTCCTGTTCAGGAATTCGAAATCATGAAACAATTCTCTCCTCTTACAATGGGATGGTGTGTTAATTGCCATAGAAAAACTGATGTTAAAATGGAAGGTAATGAGTATTATACAAAAATACACGAAGAGCTTTCTAAAAAATATGGTGTAGACAAATTAACAGCTGCTCAAATGGGTGGGTTAGAATGTGGTAAATGTCACTACTAAAAAGAGTTTAAAGTTTTAAGTTTCAAGTTGTCTTTTATGTAGCTTGAAACTTGAGACAAAGAAAACTTGAAACTAAAAAAAAATTATTAAGATTAATATTTATATATAATATGTCATCAAACAAAAAATACTGGAAAAGTGTTGAAGAACTAGACGGAAATAGTTCTATTGTTGAGGCGCTTAGAAATAACGAATTTGTTGAAGAGATTCCTACAGATGAATTTTTAGGGAATGAAGCAGCTTTGTCTTCTTCTTCAACTACACGTCGTGACTTTTTAAAGTACGTTGGTTTTAGTACAGCGGCAGCTTCTTTAGCTGCGTGCGAAGGTCCTGTGCATTTGTCAATTCCTTATGTGCTGCAGCCTGAGCAAATTATTCCTGGAGTAGCAGATTATTATGCAACTTCGGTTTTTGATGGATTTGATTTCGCAAACCTTTTGGTAAAAACTCGTGAAGGTCGTCCAATTAAAATAGATAATAACACTATCGCTGGAGCTAAGTTTGCAGCTAACGCTAGAATTCATGGTTCTATATTGTCATTGTATGATAATATGCGTTTGAAAGAACCTAAACTAGATGCTAAAAATGCTTCTTGGTCTGCAGTTGATTCAAAAATAAAATCTAGTATTGTTGATGCTAAAGCAAAAGGTGGGCAAGTAGTATTTTTGACAAATACATTGGCAAGTCCTTCTACTGAAAAACTAATTGCTGATTTC
>NZ_DASTTN010000319.1:0-2781 GCF_035760125.1 Flavobacterium sp. | reverse complement strand
GCCAATACCAATGCCATTTCAAAAGTTCCCACCGTATCCATGTTGGCTCCCATGATAGGAACTCCTGACCAAGCGATGGAACTATGCAAAAACTTGTATTCCCTCTCCAACGAAACCTCTGATCGACTCTTTAATGTTGAGCGTTTGGGTCTGATCATTACATCTTTAAATCCTAATTTAAGTTCGGTTTCTATTCTCATGATTTTAAAATATGGTTACCTAACAAATGTATCGATTTAATGAAAAAACAGATGTAAATATGAGTTAAATGTTTAAGGTTTTTTATCGATAATATTACTTTTCAATTATTGATTTGTAGTCTAATTTTAATTCTTAATTTTACAAAAGGCAGAATTTAAAATAATATAACTTAAAGACTTGTAGGTGATTATGAAATTCGAAAATATATACCGATTTGTTTTGTTGATAACTGTTGTAGTCGCAACTTTTATTTCCTGTAGTAATGACGATAGTAAAAACACAGTCGACGACGTAACCGATGCCGTAAAAGACGGAACATGGAAGGTTAGTTATTTTTACGATTCAGGTAAGGATGAAACTGTAAATTACGTGGGTTATGATTTTACTTTTGGAGGCAATAATGTATTGACTGCTGCCAAAGAAATAAATTCCTATACAGGTATATGGTCTGTAGCCAAAAGCACGAGTGATGATGATCTTTACAGTACAATTTTTAAAGTTTCAATTGGTCCCAACGACATCTTTCAGGATTTGAATGGGGATTGGAAAGTAATGGAGAACACAGGTACTTCTGTGAAATTAAAAGATGACAGCAAGGGCGAAACGGCTATTGATTATCTGACTTTTGAAAAAAAATCAGTACAATAAAATAACTGATATCTTGCTGATACGAGATTACAAGTAATTAAGCTATGGCACTTAGCAAATAGTTACGTCAATATATTTACATCATCGAGTTGTAAAATTTGAATTAAATCCAAAGGCTTGCTCAATATATGTTTTGCACCATTAGCAATCAATTCTTCTATTGGTCGATATCCCCAAGACACGCCCACCGCAAGCATATTGGCATTGGTGGCTGTTTGCATATCAATTCCGGAATCTCCTACGAAAATTATTTCTTCGGTTTTCAATCCTAAGCTTTTACTTATTGCTATGGCTTCAGATGGATTTGGTTTTTTTAATGCTTCGACACTCAAACCTACTATTGGGTCAAAATAGTTAGGGAATAGGGCAGTCGTTATTTTCTTGGTAAGTTCATCCGATTTATTTGAGAACACACTTAGTTTTATATTATTTGAAATTAAGTGATCCAATAATTCGATAATTCCATCATAAGGTTTTGTTTTACGTGTACAATTATCGCGATATTCTTCAATCATTAATTGGTAACAATGATCGATGTGCTTTTCATTATTATGTGTTGCGGGTAACGCTTTGCTCACCAAATTCCGAAGTCCGCTGCCAATGAAATATTGATAAGCTTCATAATTATGTGTAGGGTAGTTGAGGTTTTGAAGGACAGTGTTCATAGCATCTGCAATATCTTCAAGTGAATTAACCAGTGTTCCGTCTAAATCAAAAATAACTCCTTTGAACTTCATTTTTTGTTTTTTAATTAATCGAAAGAATATGCTTTTCGATTGTTATTTTGGTATTGTGCCAAAGATAAGGATATTGTTTTTTCCTGCTCGTGGCTTTTGTCAATTATATTATCGGATTTTGAAAACTGCTATAGGGCTGATTTTTATGAACTCAAAAAAAAACTGCTTTTCAACGGATATTTATGTTATTGAGAGAGAAAAAAATAATGTTATTAATTATTCTCATACTTTTGCACCGCATTTTAAACATCTTAATTTCTTGTTTTTCAGTTATTTAGAAAAACAAAAGCCTTACGAGGAAAAGATTCTTTTAATCCCCTAAAAAACAGAAATCTTTCATCCCTGAAAAGAATTAGTATTTCAACTAATTTTTCGACTTTAAATTTTGAATTAAAATAATTCATTGTTACTTCAAAAAGGTTATTAAAAAATTTTCACGTTAAAACTCATTAAAATGAAAAGAAAATTATTTCCCTTAAAAACACTGTTGTTTATGGGATTTATGATGTTTTTTTCCTGTCAGCAGGAAGAAATAGCTTCACCTTCATCAACTGAAGACGAAATCAATGCCTATGGAGAGTTTCAAAACAAAGTAAAAGACAATGCAAATCCAGATATAATAATAACGGTTACAGATTGTAACCTGAATGGCTGGGTAAAACAGCCTGTAGGAAATTCCTCCCTGGGTTTTGTAAATGGTCCGGATACACCGCCATTTGGCAAGGGCAGTTTAAAATTTAATGTTCCTCCTGGCATTAATTTTCCTGGAGATTTTGTAAGATTCAGAAATGGTCAATACTCTGGAACAAATCTGTCATCGCTTACGGAACTCTCTTATGATACTTATGTAGAATCAAGAGAGGCACCTCTTGATATTCATTTTATGGTTCTGTTGTCAGATATTAATGGAGATGGTACAGCCGAGCATAACCTTGTTTTTGATCCCCGTTATCAAAATTCAAATTTTATAAAAGGCACCATGCCTGACCAAGGATTAAGTAAGATCCATGAATGGCAGCGTTGGGATGCTTTGTTTGGAGGATGGTTTTATGGTGGAGATGAAACTACTGATCCTGACCATGGAGGTGCATTTTTTACGCTGGCTGAATATGTGACTCAATATCCGAATGCCGTTATAAGAAACGATGCTTCAAAAGGCGGACCGGCTATCAGACTCACCGCAGGTGGCGTTGTA
>NZ_DASTTN010000318.1:0-2515 GCF_035760125.1 Flavobacterium sp. | reverse complement strand
TATAATACGGTAAACCATAATGCATAATTAAAAGTATTTTGTATGTTTGGTATAGTGTAGTAAAAAAACGAAACAAACCTTCGTATATACATCTACCAGTTTGGTAGATAGGCGAAAGTTTGTTTCGCATATATACTAGTTAGCCATAATTTTAAGACATGCAAGAATTAGAAAAAATATCCAAACTAATTACAGAATTAAAAATTGTAGTTTCTAAAATTGACTTTGATACAAAAAAAAATTTAGTTGCCAAAAACAAAAACTTACAAGATATTTTATTTGAGTCAACTAAATTTTATTATAATTTTTCAGGAGAAATTAAACTATTTGAAGAAAAATTTAATGTTATTCTTTCGGAAAAATTAAAAAGGGTAATTGAAATTTTTAGAACTAAAGGTTATTCTCATTCTGAACTTTTTAATCATAGAATTTCTTATCATCCTATCGAATGTTTCTTCTCATTAGAATTTGTAAAAATTTTAATCAACTTTGGAATATCTAAATCAGACATAGAAGATGGATATTTTGACCACGAAACTCAAAAATTTAATATAGTTGCAATTGAAGAAGTTTATAATCAAATTCCTCAAAAAGATAACTTATTAATTTATTGTATTTTTTTTGCTGAATGTTGTGGAGGTCGGAATTTATTAATTTTAAATGGTGATGATGAAAATGTAGTTGGCTATGATAATCATGGTGCTGAAAAAGAATACATTTACAATGGCGAAATATATTCATATACAACTTATTTATTACACGAAAAAAGTCAAACTATTTTTGATATGATTTCTGATGATATAATTATGATTAAAGAAAAAATTGAACCATATATAAACGTATATTAAATTTATGATTTTAGCTTTTGACACATATTATTTTGAACAAAAAGCAAAAACAGTTTGTCTTGAATTTGCTGAATGGAATGAAAGTAAAATCTACAAAATTTATACAGAAATAATAGATAATGTTGAAGAGTATATTCCTGGAGAGTTTTATAAAAGAGAGTTACCTTGCATTATTAGTTTATTGAATCAAATTGATCTAAAAAATGTTGAAGCAATTATTGTTGATGGATTTGTTTATTTAGATGATGAAAAGAAATTCGGATTAGGCGGTTATTTATATGAAAAACTAAATAAAGAAATTCCAACGATTGGTGTTGCAAAAACTAATTTTGCAACAATCGAAAAATATAAAAAGCCTTTATTTAGAGGTGATAGCAAAAAACCATTATTTATCACATCTATCGGAATTAAACTTGAAGATGCTGTGAAAAAAATAGAAAGTATGGAAGGAAAATATAGAATTCCAACTTTACTTAAAGAACTTGACCGATTAACAAAGGAAAAATAAAAAACTACTGCCAACAGCTACTACAACGGATTTGGGTAATAGGCTTAATGGAAAGTTGGTTTTGTATTTGGGAGATTTGGCAAATCCGAAGAATGGGCTTAATTTAGTCCCAAACCCGCTGTAGTACCAGAACGTTGGCAGTAATTGTAACCGAAAAATGACTAAAGAAGAATTTAAAACATTTTGGACTCTCACCTATCCTGACACGATACCAATTTCGTATTTATTTAAAAATGATTATTCTCAAAAATGGTTCAGAATCCATAGTTTGCCTGAATCAAAACGATATCCTGAAAGTGAAAATGAATGGGGAATTTTATTGGAAAGACAAAATCAAATAATCACTGACTTATTTGGCGAAAATGAAAAAATTTTACTTGTAACAGGTGAATATAATTGGGGCGAAAGAACTACTTTCATTACTGACGAAGAAGAAGTTTTTAAACCTTACAAGTTTTTGAGACTTGATAACATAGATATGTTTGAATATAACTCAGATGATTATGATAAAGGAGAAATTTATAGACCTGCATTTGCCGAAATAATTTGGAATTTAAATCACTATAACAAATTGCTTAGAGAAATCGCTATCAACAATGTAAGTGCTTTTTTTGTTTCAATTGTCAAAAATATAATTGTAGTTCCTTATGATGGAGGGATTGACTTTATTTTTAAAGACAGTGAAACAAGAGATTTTTATAAAGAAAAATATAAAGATTGGTTATCGGAACGTGAAGACGGATTGTGAAGGACGAACGAAAAACAACTACTGCCAACAGCTACTACAACGGATTTGGGCAATAGGCTTGATGGAAAGATGGTTTTGTATTTGGGATGATTTGGCAAATCCGAGAATAGGGCTTAATTTAGTCCCAAACCCGCTGTAGTACCAGAACGTTAGTAGCAAGCTTAACATATATCCGTAAATGAACACGTTTAATGCAGTAGAAAATATATTACCGCGAAATCAAAATGAGGTAAAAAAAGAATTAGAAAAAATGTCTTCTATTCTTGATCATGCAGTTGATTTTGGAACACATTTATTGAATTGGGAAAGTGAAAAACCACAAATTGGAGATGAAAATATAATCCCAATACTTTTTCTTCGTAACATTATAGAAACCGCCGATGCTGTCTCAATTCTCATTAAAAATTCATC
>NZ_DASTTN010000317.1:0-7583 GCF_035760125.1 Flavobacterium sp. | reverse complement strand
AAGGCGGAACAACAATTGAGCAAGGGCCAAATCTCTTATGTGTCAAATCAGGTTGTGCTGTCCTACCTGACACCCTTTCAATGTAGTTTTGAACACCTGAACTTTGTAAAAAATATTGCAAATATTTACTTAAAAGTTTATCCTTTGGGAAACTAATTCTAAAAGTATTATTATGAAACACACCCTTAAATCCTGTCAATACTCTACCAACCCTCCCAGTTCTTGATAGAATAATATCATCTACCTCCGCTACAAGTGAATTTACATCAACTTTAATCCACTCCACATCTGTTTTAAAATTATTGGTGTAATTTTTTATTTTCAAAATCGGCAAAGCCCCTTCCATTGAGGTCTCAAGCCTTGATGATTTGGCGATCTGCATTCCTTGTTGAAAACCAACTACATTACCTAATGCGTAGACATTCCAGGAAGGAGGTGAGTTATGAATTAAATCAATTTCATACTTTTCAGAATCTTTTAATATTTCTCCTTTAATTAAATTATTCTCACACCTCCATTTCTCAGTCAAATTACCTTGAACAGCTAATTGCAAAACGGTTTCTCGTAGCTTTGTAATATTATTTTTTTCATTAAAGAAAGTATGAAATTGTTCTTGTAAAAAATTCCATTCTTTTTTAGTATTACTAGTTGTGAGTTGCTTTAAAGCAGAGACTGCAAACTTTTCTTTTAGACTAATACGCTCAACAGTTAATTGTTCTAATTGATCCACTTCTTTGAACAAGGTTTCTACAATTGCTACGATTGCTTTTTGTTCTTCTATAGGTGGAAGTGGAACTAAGAACTCTTTTAAATCGGTTGCTGACAAATTGGGTTGGGCAGTACCATTATCATATTTATAAATCATCTTTGTACCTAAAGGACTTGAAAAATAATTTAACAAATAAATTTGATTAAAAGGATTTACTGTTCTAACAATAACTAAAGAAGAAGCAATCGCTCCTTTATTTATTCCTTCAACAATAGAACATTTACCTAGAGAACCTCTTAGGCAATATAAAATATCATTCATTTGTATATGCCCACTTTGCAATAAATCATATCTTTCTTCTGAAATATAATTTAGAGTTTCATGTTTTAAATATCTGGTTCCTAAATTCCGAGCGGTTAAAAAAGGTATTCCCTCAGCAATATAATGTTCTTTTGACGGATAATTTTTTCCTCTATCACCATTAATTAAACTAGTTAATTCTCCTAATTTTGACCATTTCCAGTTATTTGGTATTTCAAAAGGAATTTCGTCTTTTCTTATTGACTCTAAAGGTTTTTCTTTTTTTATTTTCTTGTCTTTCAAGAGTTGTGCTTTCTCCCTTTCTATTAGCTTTAATAATTCAGAAGCAGGCTCAATCTCATGATTTTCCTTTCTCCATTTTCCAGTAAGTTTTCCTTGAAGAGCCAATTGCAAAATCAATCCTTTTAACTCTTGAGCATTTTTAGGTCTAACAGTAAGTTCTTTAAAATTTTGTAATAAGTGCATATTATTTTAAAGCTTCGGTTAATACATATATAATTTCTTCTTGTATTGAAAAAATCTTCTTTTCAGTTGCTTTATATTTTTCTAAAAGCACTTCCGGACTGGCTAGATCATCAACTTCTTGGTGTGGGTTTTTAATATCAAGATTGTATTCTCGTTTTTTAATTTCAGCTATAGACACTTTCCAAGCATATTGGCTTTCTTCACGGTTATTCCACCATGCTTTTTCTAAATCAAACTCTTTAATATTAATGGGCTTGGTTTTATTATAGCTCACCATACCTTCAGGATAAGGATGTTCGAAATACCAAACTTCTTTGGTAGCAGTTCCTTTTTCAAAAAACAATAAATTGGTTTTAATGCCTGTATAAGGGTTAAAGACACCATTCGGCAAACGCACTATCGTATGAAGGTTACACTTTTCAAGTAGTTCTTCTTTTAGTCGTGTTTTCATTCCTTCCCCAAATAGTGTACCATCGGGTAATACCACAGCGCAACGACCATTGGTTTTAAGCAATTTTATTATTAAAGCCATAAATAAATCGGCTGTTTCTTTGGTTCTAAACTTTTGTGGAAAGTTGGTTTCGGTGCCATCCTCTTCTACACCGCCAAAAGGGGGATTAGTTAGAATAATATCCAACTTGTCTTTAGCTCCCCAATCGGCATAAGGTTTGCTCAATAAATTATCTCTGCGTACAGCTGGTAAATCAAAACCATGAAGCATCAAATTCGTCGTACATAGTAAATGGGGTAACGGTTTTTTCTCAATTCCACGAATGGATTTTTGCAATATATCTCTATCAGTCGTTGTTTTTACCTGTTTGCTTACGTGGTCAATGGCACAGGTTAAGAAACCTCCAGTACCACAAGCGGGGTCTAAAACAGTTTCTCCCAATTGTGGGTCAATCATATCAACCATAAACTGTGTTACTGCTCTAGGAGTGTAATACTCCCCCGAAGAACCTGCTGATTGCAACTCTTTTAAAATGGTTTCGTATAAATCATTGAATAAGTGACGATCAGTAGTATTGTTAAAATCAATTTGATTTATCACGTTTATAACCTGACGGAATAGGGTTCCGTTTTTCATATAATTGTAAGTGTCATCAAAGACTGAACGTATGATATTAGCCTGCGGACTGATTCTAATATCTAGTTCTTTTAGCGCTGGAAATAATTCATTGTTAATAAATTCCATTAATTTATCTCCTGTTAATCCTTCATCATCAGCTGCCCAAATTTGCCATTTTAAATTTTCAGGAATTGGAGATTCATAATTGTCTATAGTAATGCTCCATTCTTCTTCTTTATCGGCAAAAATTTTCATAAAAAGCATCCACACCATTTGCGATATGCGTTGTGCATCTCCATCTACTCCTGTATCCTTACGCATAATATCGCGTATGCCTTTTATGTTTGTTGTAATGTTACTCATTGTTTTTTTTTATAATATCTTTTAATTCTTCAACGGTATAATAATCGTTGTTTTTATTTTTTCTATGAAGCATTCTATGGCAGTTGGAACACACTAATGCCAAATGTTCTAATCGAGTGATTCTTTCTCCTTTATTAATGGGGATTATATGATGACACTCGATAAATCCGTTACCTAAATCGGAATATTTTTTTGAAAAATCGAAGGTACAACATTCACAAACTAGAGGATTAGTAGAAACTTTCTTTTTATTTACTAAAGTTCTATCTCTTTCTCGAAGTTTGTGTAATACCTCTTTATATTTTCCTTCTGCTGCTTCAAAATTATCTAAAGCATCATCTGAGTAATTTTCTATAATTTCAGTTTCATAGTCATTGGAAATATCTACTCTGAAGTAAGGTAGAAATTCATTCCAAATAAGTTTTTGTATTTCTTCTTTTGAAACATTTAAATTTAAGTACTCAATATTATATGTGTGTCCTTGATTAACCCTACCTAACTCAAATAATTGTGGACGAATTATCTCTTGTGTTTTTGCTAATACTTTCATTTTTCTTCCCCAACGGTGCTTGGGATTAGTTTTGACAAAATCTCTTTCAATAGAATCTATGGGAGTCAACAAATGAGTAAAGTAGAATTGATTATCAGTATTTAATTTTTGATACAATACGACAATATCTCCTATTTGCGGAATCATTGCAGGAGTTGGTTTTTTAACAAATGACGAAGACCAATGTAAAATCATTTCATCTTTATCTTCATCAAAATAAGCCCAATTTTTACCACCTTCACGCTTTACATTCCGAACCCACTGTATATCTTTATAACTAAACATTAAGCAATATTATAAATTTCATTTTCTAATTCTCTATCGGCAAAAAAAATTATAGAAAAGCACTCATACCATTTGCGATATGCATTGTGTATCTCCATCTACTCCTCTATCCTTGCACATGATTCACGTATGCCTTTTTATTTGTTATGATGTTACTCATACAAATCCTCTTGCTCTATTATTATTAATGCTTGCGGATTAAACCCGTTTTCTTTATTATTTAATTCTGCTCTACCTCTAAAATCTTGTATCAGTTCCTCCTCATTCATTTCTAAAATTGGAATTAATTCATCATCTCCTAATAATTCTGGATCAAAGAAAAAGAAGAAAAAAGGCAGAGTATTTTTTGATTTATTTTTTCTATGTAATTCGTTGAATTTTTCAGCCTTTTCAATGGTAAAATTTGCTAATGAATGTAAAGGTACACCAACTTGAATATTATCTTCATAAAAATCAATATCTAAAGGGTGATACCTGTAAAATGGTATTCTATAATAATTTAAAATGCCATTGTCATGTATTGAATTAAAATAATTTCCTCCTTTTAATTTTGTAGTTGTAGCTAATGTAACTCCAAGATGTTTTTTATTAAAATTACTATCAGAATTATAGTATCTTAATAAATCAGAATTTGGCACATCTAAATAATTATACAAAGAGTATAATGGTATTCCTTTGTACGTTTTGGAATAATCTTCTAACTTTTTAGATTGAGAAGGATCATACGCAGTATATCGTGAATTTAACTTATTCCCATACAGTCTCTTAGCTTGAATAAAAAAACGAATGAACTTTCTTTTTTTAGCACTACCAATACATATTTCATAATCATAGCCTCTTAAGGATTCGTCGTGTGCACTGATCATTTCAATCTTTAATACATTATCGCAATTAGATTTTGCTAAAATTTTTAATCCCATCGAAGAAAGAGCTTCTTCTCTTACATTGTGTATATTGATATTAGAACCATTTATGGGTTTTAGTTCATCCCAAACTTTTTTCGAAACTTTCTTTAATACTTTCTCTAAGTTCATTAAGCCACTTTATTATAGGTTTTTATTTTAATATTCAATATTTTCTACAATCAATTCTTCTTCAGATTCCGAAAATTCACCAACTCTGACTTTTTCAATAATTTTGGACAAAACTGATTTTGCTCTTTCATTGATAAAATCAGTAAAACTGTCATTTCTGACTGCTTCCAAAGCTTCTTTTGAAATAAAATGACTTTCTAAATCAATTTCTATTTTTTGATTTTTAGACGAATAATCAGCGATGTAAATTGAAGGTAATTTATTTGAAATTTCCCTGTTTAATCTTCCTGAAATGAGTGCGAAGTTAAGCAATGAATTTATTCCTGTAACAGTTGTTCCGAACTTATCTTTAAGTGAATAAGGGAAGAAGTGATGATTCTCTTTTCCATTTGATTTTGCAATATTAGTTTTATCAAGCATGACAGGAATGCTATTGTCAAAATCTTTTGGGTTTTCTAAAGCCATCAAACAAATAACTCCATTTTTAATTACGGATTTCGTTTGCATGTTTACCTTAGCTAATTCTTTTAAAGTCAATGAAACACCAAAAACATTTTCTTCAAAAACATCATTTGCAAGATGACTAATCCAGTCCGCATCATCTTTCATTTTAGTCAAACTAGAACTCGAAAAACGTGCTGAAAATGTCGACGTCCAAAACCAATTTTCAATAAATTTTTGATGTGAGGAAGGAATACTGTTTTTTCCAGATTTAAAAAAGTAATATTGAAATATAGGAAGAAAAGAATTGTATGGTAAATAACTAATGAATCTAACTCCAAATATTTTTACAAAATCCAGACTTAACCTAATACATTCGGTTGTTTTTCTCCAGTTGTCAGCACAAATAACTGCTGTCAAGTTTAACTGATTTTTATTTTTGCAATCCCCAAAAGCATTTAA
Source organism: Flavobacterium sp. (assembly GCF_035760125.1). Classification (GTDB taxonomy): domain Bacteria; phylum Bacteroidota; class Bacteroidia; order Flavobacteriales; family Flavobacteriaceae; genus Flavobacterium. The sequence continues at coordinate 1,884 of NZ_DASTTN010000317.1, read as the reverse complement.
AGCCAAAGATTGAATAAAAACTTCATTTTCTACACCTCCAAAAGCTTTCACATTTGGTTCTTCATTAAAAGTTTTAATCTTTTCCCTCAAATCAAATTCTGGCGACCATGCACTAGCATGAACTAAGTCAAATAGAGATAATCTTTTCCCGCCCTGATTAATATTTTCAAATATTGAAACTACTTCATCAAGTTCCATATTTAATGTTTTTATAATACTAATCGGATAATCAGAAAATAGTTGTTGGCAATTACTCCAATTTTGATGGTATGTAGTTCCTTTTTCATTATCATAAAGTACATATTGAGTTAAAACTTTTCCGTACTCTGAGGTATTAAATAGTTTCCATGCAGGAATATTATGGTTTTCGTTTTTTAATCTAGGAATATGAAACTCTTTTTTCTCCAGATTATAACAAATAGAAGAATAATCAGTATCATTTATAGTCTTTCCTTTCAAAGACACGTAAAGAGAAGTTATACGTTGTTGTCCATCTAAAATAAAACTGTAAAAGTTAGATTCAGGATTTTCGGGCAGATTTAATTCTTTAATTTCTCTACAAAAATTCTTATATTCTTTACCAGCTTCCCAAATAAAAAATGAACCAATTGGATATTGGCTTTGAATACTATTAAGCAATTTTACAATTTTACTTCTTTCCCAAACGTAACCGCGTTGAAATCTTGGAATTTTCATATTCCCATTTTCCAATTGATTAAAAACTTTTTGAAGATTCCAATTATTTATAATTTCAATTCTTTGTTCCATTTTTATGCAATATTGTATATCTCGTTTTCTAATTCTTTGACCGCTTGTTCAAAATCCTTATTTTTCCCAAAAGCTCTTACCAACTCTACAGGAGACCCCATTTCATTTAAAGGTTTCACTTTAAGGATTGAACCTTGTTCTATTGAAGTTATTCCTTCTTCTTCATATTTATCTAGAAGGCTATTTAAAACCTTTTGAGCCGTTTCACTGTATTTACTGAAGTAATTTCGTTTTCGAACATTATTAGCCCGTTCCTTTCTTGTTAAAGGAGGTTGATCAAAAGCAATGTGGCAAATCAAATCAAAATCATCCAAATCTAAACCAACATCCTCTCTAAGGGCATGCAATAATACACCGTGCTCTGCTAACTCCTTAATTAATTCTTCTTTCTTCTCTGAGCTATTCCATTTAAAAATAAAATCATCTAGAGTAGCAAACTCTTTTTCAATGTTCTTTTTAGAATAATCCTTTAATGATTCTGTAATGAGTTTTCCATCTTTCCCATAATATTGCACCCGTTCATTTACTACCGAAACTGGAATTTCATTTACATAATATTTTTTGATTTTATTTTCGTCTCCACCTTCATCAATATCAATATTTGGCTTTTCAGGTCGTTCTTGATCTGGAAAGTCCGGATCTTCGAAATCGTCTGTAGGTATTTTAGGTTGATCTGGAGGAACAACTGGTTCGTCTGGTTTAGGTTCATAAATCTGAACTGGATCACCATCAAAATCAGGTCTTGCAAAATTATTAGTTGCCATTCTAAAATCCATAATAGTAAAGTAAACTTTACCCTCAGCTTCTCTTATTCGAGTACCGCGCCCAATAATTTGTTTGAACTCTGTAACTGATTGAATGTTTGATTCCAATACTATAAATTTTACCATTTTGGTATCGATTCCTGTAGTCAACATTTTTGAAGTTGTAGCAATAACAGGAAAGCGTTCTTCGACGTCAGTAAAATTATCTAACTCTTGTTTTCCAACTTCGTCGTCTCCAGTAATTTTTACACAATAATTCCAATGTTTAGCTACTAAATCCGCATTTTCATTAATTAATGCTTGCCGCATTCTGTTGGCGTGATCAATATCTACACAAAATACAATTGTTTTA
>NZ_DASTTN010000316.1:0-4343 GCF_035760125.1 Flavobacterium sp. | reverse complement strand
TTATCTGAGGCTGGGTTCAATGTGGTTGCCTACACGGGTTATGCTGCCGACTTAGCCGAGATTATTGCTTTGATTTACAGCCAAGAAAGCTACACTTTCTTTAGTGGAAATCTCCGTAAAGAAACACTGCCAAAAGCTTTGGCAGCCGCTGGGATAAAATTCAATGAGATTCAGGTTTATGAAACGCTATTGACTCCTATAAAGATTAAGGAGAAAATCGATGCGATACTATTTTTCAGTCCGTCAGGCGTAGAAAGTTATCTAAAAGAGAATACAATTAAAAACGAGAATTGTTTTTGCATTGGCGAAACTACCGCAAGTGCATTAGACAAAAAAACAAAAAACATCATCGTTGCAGACCAACCAACTGTTGAAGACGTGATCGAGGATGTAATAACAGAATATAAAAAGCAGTAAGCTTTAGGCAATAAGCCATAAGCAAGAAAATTATAGACAAACAAAAACGCTTAAAGCCTAATGCTTAAAGCCTAATGCAAGAAAAAAAATGATTAAGAACGACCTATTTTTAAAAGCTTTAAAAGGAGAAACAGTACAACGCCCACCAGTTTGGATGATGCGTCAAGCCGGAAGATATTTACCGGAATTTAGAGCTTTGCGTGACAAATACGATTTTTTCACCCGTTGCGAAACTCCAGAATTAGCCGCAGAAATCACCGTTCAGCCTATTCGTCGTATTGCTCCAGATGCCGCTATCTTGTTTTCGGATATTTTGGTAGTGCCAAGAGCGATGGGAATTCACGTAGAATTGAAAGACAATTTGGGTCCGATTATCCCCAATCCAATTCGTACAATGGAGCAAGTAAATCAGGTATTTGTTCCGGACGTAAATGAAACTTTAGGTTATGTTTTTGATGCAGTTAAATTAACCAAAGAAATGCTGAATGATGAGGTGCCTTTGATTGGTTTCGCAGGTTCTCCTTGGACAATTTTCTGTTATGCCGTGGAAGGAAAAGGTTCTAAAAGTTTTGACACTGCTAAAGGATTTTGTTTCTCAAACCCAGTAGCGGCTCATACTTTATTGCAAAAAATCACTGACACCACTATTTTATATCTGAAAGAAAAAGTAAAATCGGGAGTAAATGCCGTTCAGATTTTCGATTCTTGGGGAGGAATGCTTTCTCCTGTTGATTATCAGGAATTCTCATGGAAATACATCAACCAAATCGTTGAGGCTTTGGCTGAGGTTACTCCAGTTATTGTTTTCGGAAAAGGATGTTGGTTTGCTCTAGGAGAAATGGGAAAAAGTAAAGCTTCGGCTTTGGGAGTGGATTGGACGTGTTCAGCTAGAAATGCCCGTTATTTATCAGGTGGAAACGTGACTTTACAAGGAAATTTTGACCCTTCAAGATTGCTTTCGCCAATTCCGACCATCAAGAAAATGGTACACGAAATGATTGACGAATTCGGAAAAGACAAATACATTGTGAACTTAGGCCACGGAATTTTACCAAATATCCCTGTAGATCACGCCAAAGCATTTATTGATGCGGTGAAGGAATACGGGAACTAATAGTTGACGGTTGTTAGTTGATAGTTGTTTGGGAAATCCTTAACGCCATCAACTAACAACGATCAACCAACAACTAAAAAAGAAATGCTAAACAAAGGCTTAAGAGACCAAGAAAGTATTCGAATTGACAACGTGCTCAAAAAGCTGATGTCATTGGTCTATGTGCCCAAGTTTTGGAATTTAGAAGATCTTCTTTACTTAGATAATGAATTAAAAGACTTGGCGATGAATGTCGAAAGTCTTAATGAATTTAGTGAAGAGGAATTGATTGTTCATTTGCAACGCCTTAATTTAGATTGGAATCAGTTGGAGTTATTTGCTGATTTTTTGGTGGCTTTTTCTAAAGCTGAAAACTATGATTTTCAAGATAAGGCTTTGGCTATTTATCAATATATTCAGCAGGAAAGCAAAGTTTTTTCCTTTGGAATAAATACTAAAATTACTTCGCTTAAAAGCAAATAACAGATGAGTTTTACAGATTTGAAAATAGACCGAATTGAACATATTCTTCCTGAAGAGTTTTACAAGCTCGTAGATAAAAACAGAAATCACATTGGAAAAACTTTTCCAGTAACTTTAGCCAACTCTGATTCTCCAAAGAAAGCAGAAGATTTTTTGGCAGTCAGTCTTGATAAAGAAAAGAATAAAGAAGGTTTTTATTTTTATGCAAGGGATATCAAAGCCAACAATTTAATTGGTTATTTATGTATAAAAACAATAGATTACCGCATTTCAAAATGTGAATTGGGTTATTTTGTAGATGAAGATTTTCAGGGAAAAGGAATCACATCAAAAATGGTTTCGGATGCACTTGAATTTTGTTTCAACGAATTGATGATGAGCAAGGTCTTTATCTGTACTTCAGAAATTAATTTGGCAAGTCAGCGAATTGCTTTAAAACACAATTTCAAACAAGAAGGAATTTTACGAGACGAATTTAGAAATGGTGATGGCCAATTGCAGAACACGGTCTATTTCGGATTGCTTAAGTCAGAATATAATAACAATGAAAAATAAATTTTACGCATACATACAAAACCTTCAAGACACAATCGTTGCAGGATTAGAAGCAGTTGACGGTCTAGCCAAATTCCGTGAGGATATTTGGGAACGCCCGGAAGGTGGAGGAGGACGTACCCGAGTAATCGAAAATGGAGCCGTTTTTGAAAAAGGCGGTGTCAATATTTCGGCTGTGCACGGGAAATTGCCTGATTCAATGCAAAAGTTGTTCAATGTAGGCGAAGCCGATTTTTTTGCCTGCGGTTTAAGTTTGGTTTTGCATCCGAAAAATCCAATGGTACCAACTGTTCACGCGAATTGGCGTTATTTCGAAATGTACGATGATAACGGAAATGTCATTCAGCAATGGTTTGGCGGAGGTCAGGATTTAACGCCTTATTATTTGTTTGAGGAAGATGCCATTCATTTTCATCAAACCTGCAAAACCGCTTGCGACAAACACAATCTCGAGTTTTATCCAAAATACAAAAAACAATGTGACACCTATTTTTGGAACGCACATCGTAACGAAGCCAGAGGAATTGGCGGATTATTCTTTGATTATTGTAAAGCAACCGAAGAAATGTCAATGGAAAATTGGTTTAACTTTGTTACAGAAGTAGGAAATAGTTTTTTGGAAGCCTACGTTCCAATAGTCGAAAGAAGAAAAACATTAGCCTATACTTCAGAACAAAGAACGTGGCAGGAAATTCGTCGCGGTCGTTATGTAGAGTTCAATCTGGTTCACGACAAAGGCACTTTATTTGGCTTAAAAACCAACGGTCGAATCGAAAGTATTTTGATGTCTTTGCCGCCAAATGTGCAATGGGTATATGACCATCATCCAGAAGTAGGAAGTGAAGAAGAGAAATTAATAGAAGTATTAGAAAATCCCCGAGAATGGATTTAAAGTAATTTTAGTGTTTTTTGAAGACGTTTTTGGGATGCTTACGCAAAGGTATTTATAGTAACTAAATTTCATTATTATGGAAAAGAGAGAAATGAACATTGCACAATTGGATCGGATGCATTCCGGAAAAGGATTCATCGCCGCACTAGATCAGAGTGGTGGAAGTACACCAAAAGCCTTAGCTCAGTACGGCGTACAAGAAAGCAGTTACACTAATGACGAAGAAATGTACACACTTGTGCATGAAATGAGAACCCGAATCATCAAGAGTCCTGCATTTGATAGTGAATATATTTTGGGCGCGATCTTATTTGAAAACACCATGGATCGTAAAATTGACGGACAATGGACCGCTGATTATTTATGGGAGAAAAAAAACATAATTCCGTTTTTAAAAGTTGACAAAGGACTTGCCGACCTTGAAAATGGAGTACAGTTAATGAAACCGATTTCTAATTTAGATGAATTACTTACACGAGCTGTTGCAAGAAATGTTTTTGGAACTAAAATGCGATCTGTTATTAAAGAAGCCAATGCCAAAGGAATACGAGATGTCGTAGAACAGCAATTTAAAGTGGGCATACAAATCTTTGAAAAAGGACTTGTTCCCATCATTGAGCCAGAAGTTGATATTTATAGTGCTGACAAAGAAAAATCAGAAGCAATTCTGAAAGAAGAAATCAAGAAGCAACTTGGTTTATTGCATAAAGATGTGAAAGTAATGTTGAAATTGTCTATCCCAACGGTAAAAGACTTTTACAGTGAATTAATGTCTGATCCGCATGTTGTACGTGTTGTAGCTTTGTCTGGAGGATATGCTCAGGAAGAAGCCAATCAGAAACTTTCGGAAAACCATGGATTGATTGCAAGCTTCTCAAGAGCTCTTTCTGAGGGACTTTCCGC
>NZ_DASTTN010000315.1:0-11410 GCF_035760125.1 Flavobacterium sp. | reverse complement strand
TTGATTGGATAGAAAACAACACTACGGTTCCAAACACCAAGCTTCAAACACCTATTTTCAAAGGGAACAGTTATTTTTATGACGGATACCATCAATCTATTTATTACAATTTAAACTTAAAAACTGCCACAGAATTAGACGAAAAAAGCATTCAACTTTCTAATGTAGTTTATGAATCAATATCAGCATCCACCCTAGGAAATTTGAACACTTCCGCTATTCCTTCCTCTATAAGAACCACTCTTTATACAACAAAATCAAGAAATACTATTCAAAACTTCCTCAAAATATCCCCAATAATCAAAGAGTCATCTGGCTACAAAAAAATCAAATCCTTATCATATACCATAAACAACGGATCTTCGAGAAAAACTATTGCGGTCAAAAACAAAACGAGTATCACTAATTCCGTCCTAGCTTCAGGGGACTGGTATCGATTTTATATTGAAAAATCAGGAGTCTATAAAATTTCCTTGAAATTTTTACAGGAACTAGGAATGAATTTAAATGGAATTGACCCAAAAAGAATTAAGATATATGGTAATGGTGGTAAAATGTTACCTTTAACAAATGACACTTTCTATCCGACAGATTTAACCGAAAATGCAATCCAAATTCAAGGTGAAAGCGATGGTGTTTTCAATAATGATGATTACATATTGTTCTATGGCGAGGGAATTTACAATTGGAACACCGAAAGTCAAACCAATCTAAATTTATACGATTCAAAATCCTATTATTACATCACGGTAGAAGGAGACAACGGAAAGAGGATATTAAATATGCCACAGCCTACAACCGCAAGCACTTTAAATGTTTCAACGTATGACGATTATCAATTTCATGAAGTCGATTTAACAAATATTGCTCAAGTTGGCCGACAATGGGTTGGTGAATCATTTGAAATTAGTCAAGATCAAGAATTTGTATTTGATTTTCCAAATATTGACTCATCAATACCCGTTAAATTAAATACCTCATTAGCATCTGCAGCCTACACACCTACTTCGTTTAAAATTACAACCAATGGACTTGATATTGGCAATGTTTCATTTTCTGCATTAAACACCAATTCAGACATACAATATTTCAATAGCGCACTCCCAAGCAATACCACATTTACTGGCAGTTTAAGTATAAAAATCAAATTATCATACAACAACAATGGAGTTCCAGGATCTAAAGGCTTCCTAGACTACATTCAATTAAAAGCAAAAAGCAAATTACTGGGATTCGGAAAACAATTTCATTTTCAATACGACTTAGCCAATTCAAGTCTTGGAGTCATATCGTATGATTTTTCAAATGCTGCTGCTATTTCTCAAATTTGGGATGTAACCGATATTTATAATGTATCAAAAATAGAAAACAACAACCAAAATGCATTTTCATTCAAAGCTAACCTTGGAGAACTTAGAGAATATATCGCTATTGACCCAAATGACTATTACTCCCCATTAAAAGAAAGTAAATCGAAAATAGCCAATTCAAATATAAAAGGAACGGTTTTTAAAAATAATCAAGGTCAATTTCAAGATATTGATTATGTAATTATTTCCCCCGAAATTTTAAGATCCCAAGCAGAAAAGTTAGCCAATTTTCATAGAGTAAATTCTAATTTAAATGTAAAAGTTATTACTCTTGAATCAATCTACCAAGAGTTTGCTTCGGGAAAACAAGACATTGCAGCGATAAGAAACTGTATTAAATACGTTTACAATAACGCTTCATCTCCAGATAAAAAGGTACGATATGTAAATCTTTTTGGAGACGCATCATTCGACTATAAAAAAAGAATAACCAACAATACCAATATTGTACCTATATATGAATCCTTAACCAGCAATACCATTGGCGAAGCATCGTTTGCATCAGATGATTTTTATTGCCTAATGGATGATTCCGAAGGAAATATTACTACATTTTATGGTGGAGTAGATATCGCTGTTGGCAGAATGTTAGTCAACAATAACACACAAGCAGATGAGATGGTCAATAAAGTTATCGAATATTATGATAAAAAGGCCTATGGAAATTGGAGAAACAACTATGTCACCCTTTCTGATGACTCAGACAAGTCTACTGACGCTTCTTTACAATTAAGACAAAACACACTTGCTGATGAAATTACTACTCAAAAACCTTTTCTGAATGTGTCGAAAATATTTTTGGATTCTTACACACAAGAAGCTTCTGCTGGAGGGGAAAGATACCCTAAAGCAAAATCTGATTTTTATAACGAATTTGAAAAAGGAGCATTAGTTTTTAATTATTTGGGACATGGAGGAGAAGATGGTTTGGCTAGTGAAAGACTTTGGGACAAAGCAGACAGCCAAAGCCTAAACAATCAATACAAATACCCATTATTTATTACAATTACATGTGAGTTTTCTCGTTTTGACAATCCCACAAGACCTACAGCTGGAGAATACATTTATTGGAATTCAAAAGGCGGAGCTATTTCTTTAGTATCAACAATTCGTTCAATTGGGCAATTTAGCGCAGAAAATTTTAATGACGTTTTTGCAAAAAATCTTTTATCGTATGACTCTAATCAATATACTTCTATAGCCGAAGCCTTAAGAGTTTCTAAAAATGAAAATCCTAATACCGCAACAAACGTAGTTCTTTATCTTGGCGATCCAGCTATATTCCTAGCTATTCCAAAACCAAAAGTTGTACTGACCAAAGTGAATGATATACCCGTAAATCAAGCACTCCCAGATTTCAAATCATTAGCCAAAATGAAAATATCCGGAGAAATAACGGACGAGAACAATCTTCCTTTAACCAATTATAATGGTACCATATCTACTATTTTATTTGATAAAAAAATAACAAAGAGCACTTTAAATAATGACGGCTACAGTCCTGTAATGAATTTTACAACCTTAGGGGAGGCTATTTTTAGAGGAAATGCATCCGTCACAAATGGTCAATTTGAATATAGCTTTATAGTACCCAAAGACATTCGTATTCCGTTAGACACCGGAAAACTAAGTTTTTATGCCAAAAAAAACGAATTACCTCAAGATGTTACTGGTTACGACACTACAATTAAAGTAGGAGGTGTAAATGAAAATGCAGTTGCAGACAATAATAGTCCAAAAGTGAAGTTATATATGAATGACGAAACTTTTGTTTCGGGAGGCATAAGCAATGATTCCCCAATATTTATTGCTTATATGGAAGATGAAAGCGGCATCAATACGGCTGGAGGAATCGGTCATGATATTGTAGCGGTCTTAGATGGAGATGTAAGTAATCCTTTTATTTTAAATGATTATTATCAAACTGAGCTGGATAATTTCACAAAAGGGAATTTGCATTTTCCATTCCGAAATTTAAAAGCTGGTTTACATACCATTACTTTTACAGTTTGGGATGTGTATAATAATGCTACAACAATGGAAATGCAATTTCTAGTAGTTGGAGATGAATCAATTGCACTTACAAACGTATTAAACTATCCTAATCCATGTGTAAACTACACAGAGTTTTGGTTTAGTCACAATAAACCCAACGAACCTTTAGAAGTACAGGTTCAGGTACTGACAATAACAGGGAAAGTGGTTTGGACAAAAAATCAAACCATCACAACTTCAGGTTTTTTATCTCGAGAAATAACATGGGATACTCGCGATGATTTTGGAAATAAAATTGGCAAGGGAGTTTATGTTTACAAATTAACGGTAAAAGCAACCCTCTCTAATAAGAAGATTGAAAAGTATGAAAAACTTGTAATTCTTTAATAATATAGTATATTTACCCTATTTAATTTTTATTTTAAATAATGAAAAGAGCGACTTTACTTATTGCATTTTTATATACATTTAATTTCATTCATGCACAGGAAAGCGTGATTACAACAGCCGTACCTTTTCTTTTAGTAGCAGCAGATGCAAGATCAGCTGGTATGGGAGATAATGGTGTAGCATCATCTACAGATGGCTTTTCACAACAATGGAATCCTTCAAAATATGCATTTGCTACCGATCAACAAGGTTTTTCGGTAAGCTACACTCCTTATTTAACGGATTTAGTAAACGACATATCATTAGCGCAGTTAACGTATTACAATAAATATAGCGAAAAAAGTGCATTTGCTGCCAGTTTCCGCTATTTTGGTTTAGGTGATATTGAACTTAGACAAGATTTTGATAGTCAAGTTATGACAGTATCTCCAAATGAATTTGCATTTGACCTATCCTATTCCCTAAAATTAAGTGAGAAGTTTTCAATGGCAGTTGCGGGTCGTTTTATAAATTCAAACCTAAAAGTAGCTACCGAAAATAATGATGCTTCCTCTTCAAGTAGTTTTGCAGTGGATGTAGCCGGTTTTTATCAATCCGAAGAAATTGCATATAGCGATTTTAATGGTAGATGGAGAGCTGGATTTAATTTTCAGAATATGGGGCCAAAAATGAGTTATGATAACGATGATCTAAATGCTAATTTCCTACCTGCCAACATGAAACTGGGAGGTGGATTTGACTTTATATTGGACGAATACAATAAAATTGCCGTTAATTTGGAAATTAGTAAATTAATGGTTCCAACCCCTCAAAACTCCGATTTAAACGGTGATGGAGTAATTACTGATGAAGAAATACAACAAAACAGTGACAACTATCAATCCATTGGTTGGTTCCCAGGTATATTTCAATCATTTACCGATGCGCCTGGTGGATTCAGTGAAGAACTAAAAGAGACAACCTACTCTTTAGGATCAGAATATGTATACCAAGATTCATTTTCATTCCGTGCAGGATATTTCCACGAAAGCCCAGATAAAGGAGCGAGAGAATTTTTCTCACTTGGAGCAGGTTTTAAATACAGTTCTGTCAAAATTGATGTTTCCTACTTATTCTCAACTTCGAAGGTACAAAACCCACTTGAAAACACTTTACGATTCTCTTTGACATTCGATTTTGGAGAGAAATATGAAACTTTTTAATCTTCAACATACTTTTCATACAAAACAAAAATCCAAACTTCAATCTTTTGAAATTGGATTTTTTTGTTTTTAATTTAAGTACATTTTCAAAATATTAAATTAAAAAATAGCTTTTACTAATGAAAGAAATAATAATCACTTCGAAAATTAATGTTTTTGAAACCATTCAAGAATTACCTTTAGTTGAACAAAATTTAATGTTAAAAGCTATTGAAGTTAGAAAAGCTGCTTATGCCCCTTATTCAAAATTCAGGGTTGGAGCAGCCATTCTTTTGGACAATGGGGAAATTATTGTTGGCTCCAACCAGGAAAATGCTGCATATCCTTCTGGACTTTGTGCAGAACGGGTAGCTATTTTTTACGCAGGAGCCATTTATCCAGAAGCAAACATTTTAAAAATGGCAATTACTGCTGCCTCTGACAACAATAAAACAGTCACCCCCGTTCCACCATGTGGAGCTTGCAGACAATCTATCGCAGAATATGAAATTCGACAAGACAGCCCTATAGAAATCTATTATATGGGAGAAACAGGCTCAATTCATCAATCAACATCCCTAAAAAACCTACTCCCTTTCATGTTTGATAACAAATTACTTTAAAAAAGAACTAAAAATTAGCTTTTAAATTTTAGTTCTTAGTAGGAATGTCTTATTTTTGCATCCCGATCCCTTCGGGGCGCAAATTTGTGGTGAGGAAACTATTTTGCGTTACTAGGTCATAATTGATAATACAATAACACTTAAGCAAAAGAATTATTTCAGATGAAAGAAGTTACAAAAGAAGTTTATTTAAAGTGGTATGAAGACATGTTACTTTGGAGAAAGTTTGAAGACAAACTTGCGGCATTATACATTCAACAAAAAGTTAGAGGTTTTCTACACTTATATAATGGTCAAGAAGCAGTATTAGCAGGTGCTTTACATGCAATGGATTTGACAAAAGACAAAATGATTACTGCCTATAGAAATCACGTTCAACCAATTGGTATGGGTGTAGACCCTAGACGTGTAATGGCTGAACTTTTAGGAAAAGCTACTGGAACATCAAAAGGAATGGGTGGATCAATGCATATTTTCTCAAAAGAGCACCGTTTTTATGGTGGTCATGGAATTGTAGGTGGTCAAATTCCATTGGGAGCTGGTTTAGCTTTTGGAGACAAATACAATGGAACTGGTGGAGTTACTATGACCTACTTTGGAGATGGAGCTGCACGTCAAGGTTCATTGCACGAAGCTTTCAACATGGCAATGCTATGGAAACTTCCTGTAGTTTTCATAGTAGAAAATAATGGATATGCAATGGGAACTTCTGTTGAAAGAACAGCAAACCATACTGATATTTGGAAACTAGGCTTAGGATACGAAATGCCATGCGGACCAGTTGATGGAATGAATCCTGTAAAAGTTGCTGAAGCAATGACCGAAGCAATAGACAGAGCAAGACGTGGTGACGGACCAACTTTCCTTGAAATGAAAACGTATCGTTACAGAGGACACTCAATGTCTGATGCCCAATTGTACCGCTCTAAAGAAGAGGTTGAAGAATATAAAAAAATAGATCCAATCACTCAAGTTTTGGATGTGATTTTAGATCAAAAATACGCTACACAAGAAGAAATTGAAGTAATTGATCAAAGAGTAAAAGATTTAGTTGAAGAATGCGTTCAATTTGCTGAAGAATCTCCTTACCCAGAAATCCAACAATTATACGACGTAGTGTACGACCAAGAAAACTATCCATTCACACCTCATAAATTATAAATCAATTATGGCAACAATTGTAACAATGCCTCGCTTGAGCGATACTATGACAGAAGGAACGGTAGCGGCTTGGCTTAAAAAAGTAGGAGACAAAATAAGCGAAGGTGATATCTTAGCTGAAATTGAAACCGACAAAGCAACAATGGAATTTGAATCCTTCAACGAAGGAACTCTTTTATATATTGGAATCCCAGAAGGAGAAACTGCTCCGGTAGATTCTTTATTGGCAATCATCGGAAACGAAGGTGAGGACGTTACAGCTTTGATAGCTGGAGGTTCTGCAGTGCCTGCTGCAGCAGAATCAGCACCAGTTGCCACTGAAACAAAAGCTACCGAGGCTTCAACAGCTGCTCCAGCAGCAGATTTACCTAAAGGAGTTATCGTAGTAACGATGCCTCGCTTGAGTGATACAATGACCGAAGGAACAGTAGCGACTTGGTTGAAAAAAGTAGGTGACAAAGTTGTTGAAGGAGATATCCTTGCTGAAATCGAAACAGATAAAGCTACAATGGAATTCGAATCTTTCAATGAAGGAACTTTATTGTTCATTGGAATCCAAGAAGGTAGCACAGCTCCAGTAGATAGTCTTTTGGCTATCATAGGACCTGCAGGAACAGATATTAGTGGAATTGCAGAAAACTATAAAGCGGGCGGAACTGCTCCAACTGCTGCCGTAACAACAGAAGAAGTTAAAACTTCTTCATCTGATAATACTGTAGAAGTAATTGAAACAGTAAGCGACGGAAAAAGAATCTTGGCATCACCATTAGCTAAAAAAATAGCAAGTGACAAAGGAATTCAATTAACACAAGTGAAAGGAACAGGTGAAAATGGTCGTATCGTAAAAAGCGATATCGAAAACTTCACTCCTGCTACTGCCGCTGCTCCAAGTGCAACAACACCAAAAGCTACAGAAACTGCAAAAGCAGAAGCTCCAAAAGTTTTTGTACCAGCAGGTGAAATTTTCACAGAAGAAATAAAAAATTCGCAAATGCGTAAAATCATTGCGAAACGTTTGGCTGAATCTTTGTTTACAGCACCTCATTACAACCTTGTAATTGAAGTGACAATGGACGAAGCAATGCAATCAAGAGCAGTTATCAATACCGTTCCGGACACTAAAGTATCTTTCAACGATATGGTAATCAAAGCCTGTGCATTAGCATTGAAAAAGCATCCAAAAATCAACTCTCAATGGAAAGAAGATGCCATCATAATCAATCACCACGTAAATATTGGTGTAGCTGTAGCTGTTGAAGATGGATTGGTAGTTCCTGTATTAAGATTTACAGATGCAATGAGTCTGTCTCAAATTGGTGCAAGCGTTAGAGACCTTGCTGGTAGAGCAAAAAACAAAAAATTATTACCTACAGAAATGGAAGGCAGTACTTTTACGGTTTCCAACCTTGGAATGTTTGGTATCACTGAATTTAACTCTATCATCAACCAGCCAAACTCTGCTATTTTATCAGTAGGCGCTATTGTAGAAAAGCCAGTTGTGAAAAATGGACAAATTGTAGTAGGAAACACTATGATGCTTTCATTGGCTTGCGACCACCGTACTATTGATGGCGCAACTGGAGCTCAGTTTTTACAAACATTAAAACAATACATCGAAAATCCGGTAACAATGCTTGCATAAGCTAGTCATTTTAACACTAATAAAAACCCGTTTTGAAATTTTCAGAACGGGTTTTTTCTTTTTAACTTAGTCGCAAATAAAATTCTTATGAAGAAAATAGTTCTACTGCTAAGCATTATTGCTTTTACGGCATGTCAAAAAAAAGAAAACACAACTAAACATGAAATTGTAAAAGATTCTCATTCCTTTTCAAATCCAACCGAAGCGGTTGTCAAACATTTAGACTTAGATATCAAAGTCGATTTTGACACTCAAACTATTTCTGGAAAAGCTTCATGGCTGATTGAAAACACCTCTAAAGGAAATGAAATTATCTTTGATGAAAACACCTTAAACATTACCAAAGTTACTTTGGGTGATGACGAAAAAGAAACCAAATTTGAATTAGGAAAAGAGATTGAATTTCATGGAAAACCACTTCATATAACAATCGAGTCAAACACTACTAAAGTCAATATTTATTACAACACTACAAAAGAATCTATAGCCTTGCAATGGCTAAAACCCGAACAAACAGCTGATAAAAAAAAACCATTCGTTTTTTCACAAGGAGAAAGCATCTGGTCACGCACTTGGATCCCGTGTCAGGATTCACCAGGAGTTCGCTTTACTTATAACGCTAAAGTTATTGTCCCAAAAGATTTGATGGCAGTAATGAGTGCAGTAAATCCAAAACAAAAAAACGAAACAGGTATCTATACTTTTAAACAAGAAAAAGCCATTCCTTCTTACTTAATGGCAATTGCCGTTGGTGATGTCGAATTTAAGTCAATTGATAATCGTACTGGTGTCTATGCTGAACACACGGTAATTAATAAAGCAAAATGGGAATTTGAAAATTTAGGCAAAATGGTAAATGCAGCTGAAAAACTTTTTGGCCCATACCAATGGGGGCGTTATGATGTTATCGTTTTACCGCCAAGCTTTCCTTATGGTGGTATGGAAAATCCAAATCTTACTTTCCTTACACCAACAGTTTTAGCTGGTGACCGTTCGTTAACTAGTTTATTGGCTCATGAATTGGGCCATAGTTGGAGTGGTAATTTAGTAACCAATGCTACTTGGGATGATATTTGGCTCAATGAAGGATTTACAACTTATGTAGAACATCGCATTGGGGAGGAAGTCTTTGGAGTTAAAGAAGCTAAAATGCAAGATGTCTTAAGCCGAAAAGTATTAAAGACCAATTTGGATGAGATAGGAAAAGACAGTCCTGATTCCCGACTAAAAGTAGACACATCAGGAAGAAATCCAGACGATGGACTAAGTGAAATTCCTTATGAGAAAGGATATGCTTTTTTACAAACCGTTGAAGCTGCAGTTGGTCGTAAAAAATTTGACGAATTCCTAACTAATTATTTCAAAGCTCATGCTTTCCAATCGATTACTACAGAAGATTTCGTAGAGTATTTCAATGAAAATCTAATCAACGGCAACAAAGCATTAGCCGATAAAATAAAACTTGATCAATGGATCTATAAACCAGGCATTCCAAGTAATATTACCATACCTGTCTCCGAAGATTTTAATTCTATTGATAATATTCAAAAAACGTGGAGAAAAACTGGAGTTAAAGGATTGAGTCAAAAGATAAAATCAACCAACGAAAAGCAGCATTTCATTGATTATTTACCAAATGATTTAACTACTGAAGAAATGATGGAAATAGATAAAGAATTTAATTTTACCAATCGTGGAAATTTTGTTGTCCGACGCCAATGGTTTATCCAAGCAATACAGCATCAGTACAAAGATGCTTATCCAGCAATTGAACTATTCTTGACATCCTATAGCCGAACAGGTTCCCTATTACCCCTCTACAAAGAAATGATCAAAACACCAGAAGGAAAAGCTTGGGCAAAACAAATCTATACCAAAGCAAAAGCGACTTATCATGCTACTACTATTCAAGCTATAGAACCTTTATTGAAATAAATTACAATAAAAATATTTTGATTAGTTTATTTTAAATTGCCACCGAATTAAGTTTTGGTAGTTTTTTTTTAAATCAGAAAGCTATAAAGCTATAAAAGTATTATGGCATGCCCCTACGGGTCGGGCTGTCCATTGTATCTTTTGTTTTCCAGAAAAGGAAAACAAAAGGATGCCATTTCCATCCCTCATGCAAGGACGTTTTCAGAACAGCATTTTTAGTTATTATTGATTACCCATAAACCAAAAAACAGCCCCAAAAGGAGCTGTTTTTTTTTTTTGTAATTTCGAAGTAAGCACTGTTTTTTTAATAACCCAATTAATTCCACCGTGGCCACATTTTGGTTTTTCATTTTCAGATCCCCTTTGTACACTTCGGCAACGGATCTTCTAGATAATGTGGATTCCACGCTAGTCACCACAATCTCGTGGGTCACTTTCTTCAGGTTGGTTTCCACCTCCAAAAAGTAAACCCCGTCAGGGAACTCCTCTAGGCTGTAGGTTTTCAAAATCCCCCCTTTGCCGGTGGCAGTCTCAGAATAGATTACATTATGGAATTTATCGTATATCGTTACATTGGCCTTTTGAATCTCATTCACCGAAAAACTAATTTCCTTCCCGGTTCCTTTTTTTACGTTAAGCAAAAAATCACCGTCGATTGCATAGCTACTCATCGTGGTCATCGCCACCAATACTACCAGACTAAGTTTTAAAATCGTTTTCATAATACTCTCGTTTTAAATTAGTAATAATTTCTATTGCTAAAGTAGTATCATAATTTTGTTCAAAACACAACTGCCTTTTCCGATGCAGATGCTATTTTAACCTTACGAAAACGATGTATTGTCTATTGAGATAATTCAGTATCTATTCAGGGTAATTAGCAATAGTTTTAAAATTTTAGTTTTTATAAAATCAGCTCTTTTAAACCTATTGTAAAACAAAAAACCCTTCATCGTTAGATGAAGGGTTTTGTAAAAAAAGGCAGCGACATACTCTCCCACATAACTGCAGTACCATCTGCGCAGGCGGGCTTAACTACTCTGTTCGGGATGGGAAGAGGTGAGCCCCGCCGCAATAACCACCTTAAGTCGTTATAATTGCTTTGGGCAATCA
>NZ_DASTTN010000314.1:0-2652 GCF_035760125.1 Flavobacterium sp. | reverse complement strand
ATTGGTTATTTGAGTTTTTCCTTTTTTCCAAATGCGCTTTTGCTTTTTGTTATCATATTGTTAGGAGGAATAGGAGTTTTATTTTATCAAACAATCCATTCAAAATATCAAGATTTCCTCTTTTCGGCGTAAATTGTATTTTTTAAAAATAAGTAAAATGAGAAATTTTTGTTAAAAAAATGTAGGAATACGTCAGGCTATGCTTTTTGTTTTTAATTAATAATTTGATGTTTAGAATGTTATAGTTTTAATTATTTGTATCTTAATTATTAAATTTATGTTTCGCATTTGGAAAATTGAAAAAAAGTTTAGATATTTGTTCAACAGAAATAAAAAAGGTAAAAAATGAAATTTAATCTATGTAATATGTCTAAAAAAGCCATTCAGGTGAAAACTTGGAAGGGGAGGTGTATATAGCTTTATTTTAAATTAAATAATATATAGCAAAAAAACCTCCCAACTCGTTGGGAGGTTTTTTTTTTGGAATTTCAAGGTTAAAAAAATAATAAGAATAAGTAAATCAATAATTAAGTATGCAACAACTCGACACTATTAAGGTTACCATTTACAAGGCGAAGACGATGAAGACGATGATGATGTGTATTTACGCCATGGTGTGTGTTTGTATCTGCTGATTCCAAAAGTATAAGTTTATCATACAACTTAAAACCCTTTTGGATATGTGTCTAAAAGGGTTTTTTGTTTTTCAGTAGTCAAAGGACACAAAAAGAAGAATTAAATAAATGAATAAAAAAAGCTGAATAAGCTTTGTTTAAAATAACCATAAAAAAAGAAATTATGAGTTCAACAAATTTTACAGCGAAACATACTGCCGACAGTATAAAGTTATTTTCTATTTCGGCCAATATTGAAAATGCCAAGTCCTATATTATGCAACCTGCCAATATGCGATGTCAGCGAATGTCAGATGCAGAACAGGTCGTCAAGGGAATAAATAAAGATTTGATTCGACTCTCGGGAAGAGTAGAAGATCGGAAGGATTTAAAAGTCTTTGCCGAATTACAAGCATAAAAAGCACAATTGATTTTTTAGAAAACGAAACTCATTGTGCTATAAATAAAACTAAAATATAAGCCATAAAAGCAAACATTAATTACAAAAATAAAGTACCATGAAAACTATAACATATATCACAAACAGAGTAGAGTTACTAAAAAAAGGAATTTTAAAAGCAATAAAATCAGAACCGTTTAATCCAACGAAAGAGTTGGACCATACAAGATTTCATGTAGATGAGAACTTCGATTTAAAAGCAAGAAAAGGCAAGAGCTCTTTATTGTTTCATATGTACTCTAAAGAAAACGAAACTCTTTTTATTTGAGAGTTATATGATGAGTACCTCAAGAAATGTGTAGGTAAAAATTATTTGCCATGAAATGCACGGATAAAAACGCGGAATCCCTTTTTAATAGAAAAGGAATTCGTGAGAATTAGTGCATTTCGTGGCAATTTTTTAATTGATGAGCAATCATTGTTTCAAAGATGAATTGAATAATAATTTGGTTGTTTCATAAAATTGTAGTTAATTTGCACCTTTAAGTTCAGAAACGTATTGAAATGTTATAAAGAAAGGCAGAGGGATTAGACCCGATGAAGCCTTAGCAACCCTTCGATTTATCGAAGAAGGTGCTGCATTCTACCACGCCAAACGTGGAAAGATAACACTAAGAATTCAACTAGTTTTTCTAGCTTTCTTCATAATATTTCCAGGTACAAATCAAAAAATCAAAAAAGATTTGAAATTGGAAAATAAACCAACAACAATTACTATACAAAATTTCACTACCGAAAGTGGTGCTTTTTACGCTACGATCAATTTGAGTTATCATCTTTTTGGCCCGGCATTGCATACTGCACCAATCGTTTTGGTCAATCACGCATTAACTGGGAATTCACAAGTTGTGGGGTTAAAGGGATGGTGGAATGTATTAATTGGTGAAAACAGAACAATAGACACTAATAAATACACCATACTAGCTTTTAATGTGCCAGGAAATGGTTTTGACGATACCATTATCGAGAACTATTTAGATTTTACGGCCAGAGATGTGGCCAGACTTTTTATAGAAGGGCTTAAGGCACTTCAGATTAATCAATTATTTGCTATTATTGGTGGTTCTGTGGGTGGCGGAATTGCTTGGGAAATTGCCGCATTGGCACCACAAATAACAAAACACTTAATTCCGATTGCAACCGACTGGAAATCGACCGACTGGTTGATAGCCAATTGTTTTTTGCAGGAACAAATTTTGAATAATTCGGCTAAGCCAATTGAGGATGCTCGCATTCACGCAATGTTGTGCTATAGAACACCAGAATCTTTTAAGGCAAAATTTGATCGAACTACCAATGAGGAATTAGCCATTTTTAATATTGAAAGTTGGCTGGATCATCACGGAAAGAAATTGCAAAAACGTTTTCAACTTTCGGCATATAAGCTGATGAATCAATTGCTGAAAACAATAGATATTTCCAAAAACAGAGAATCTTTTATTGCCGTAGCCTCACAAATTGAGGCGGATATTCATATTATTGGAATCAATTCGGATTTGTTTTTTTCGGTAAATGAAAATAAAGAGACATACGAAACATTAAAAAAGCACAAAGCGAATGTATCGTTTCAAGAGATTG
>NZ_DASTTN010000313.1:0-2915 GCF_035760125.1 Flavobacterium sp. | reverse complement strand
AATCTTCTTTTCGTGCATCAATTTTGCAGCATCCTCTTCTATATGAACCTGAGTTAAATTTACGGTAAATTGAGAGCCGTCATTTCGGTAACAAGACACGTGCCCATCAGGAATAATTGGATTGTGATATTGGGTAATTTGAATGTTTTTTGGGTTGTCCGGATATTCGTAATGCTTTCTATCCCAAGATATCACTTCATTACTAAATGACGAATCCACCGCTTTTCCAAAGTAAATCGCTTTTGTAATCGCTTCTTTGTTTAAAGCAGGCAAAACCCCCATTTGTCCCGTACAAACTGAACATATGTTTTGGTTAGGTGTTTCTATTTCTTGATTTGGACAAGAACAAAACAACTTGGTTTTGGTATTCAATCGAACGTGAGTTTCCAGTCCAATTACCAATTCTAAATCGTGGGCTTTTATAGCCGCTGTTAATTGCTCCAATTCCATTATATCAATTCTTTTAAGAAGTTAGCAAACTTCAATACTAATTCATCATTATTTTTTGCCGCAGTAATTTGCAATCCTGTGCTTGTTCCTTGTGGCACGGTTAAAGTTGGCAATTGTCCCAAACTAAAACCAACCGTATAGGCATCGGATAAATACATAGCCAACGGATCTTTTAAACTGTCTCCAATTTTAGGAGGAGTGTTTGGTGTAACTGGTGACAAGATAATATCAACTGCTTCAAAATCTTTACTGAAATTTTCAGAAATTTGATCTCTTAAAGCCAATCCTTTTAAATATATTTCATCTGAAAAACCTTGAGACAACACTTGGTTTCCTCCTACAATTCTACGTTTTGTTTCTTCTGAAAAATTTTCAGATCGAGTAACTGCATAAGTTTCAATTAAATTTTCAGCTTCAATACGATTACCATAATTTGTTCCGTCTAAACGAGACAAATTTGAGGCCGTTTCAGCCATTGCCAACGTATAGTAAGTTGAAACCAAAATATCCGATTTGAAAAAATCCAACTCTTTTACTTCAATTCCTTTGGCTTTTATTTTTTCGATACTTGCTAAAAAATCAGATTTTATTTGAGCATCAATCGCATCACTTTCGATAAAGTTTTTAAAATAACCAATTGTTTTTACGGCTGAAGTTGCAATTGCTTCTTCACTAATTTCCGATGACGTAATTGAAGTTTGATCTTTTGGGTCTTTTCCACTCATTACGTTCAACACAATTCGAATGTCTTCAATGGATTTTGTCAATGGACCAACACAATCGGTAGAAGATGCATAAGCCATAAGCCCGTATCTGGAAATTCTTCCGTAAGTTGGTTTTAAACCATAAATATGATTGTATCCAGCTGGCTGACGAATAGAACCACCCGTGTCTCCACCAATTGAAAAAACAGTATACTCTTTAGCAACGTTAACTGCAGATCCACCGCTTGAACCTCCGGCAACTAATTCTGGATTGATAGCGTTTTTTACAGCACCAAAAATGGTGTTTTCACTAGAAGACCCGTGACCAAAACTATCACAGTTTTCTTTTACTAATGGAATAGCACCTGCATCCAATAATTTTTGAATGGCTGTTGCAGTGTAAGGAGATTTATAATTTTTCAACAAATCAGAACTTGCAGTAGCGTAAGTTCCTTGCAACATATATACATCTTTAATTCCAAAAGGAATTCCTTCCAACAAACCTATTGTTTTACCCTTTGCAATTTTAGCATCCACCTTAGCCGCTAAATCTAAGGCCAAAGTATCTAACAAAGAATTTACTGAATTATAAGTATTTTGTTTAAGTAGGTCTAATTTCTCTTGTACCAAAGCAGTACAAGTTATTTGTTTTGACACCAGTTGTTGGTGTATTTTTTTTATTTGAGAATCCATTTTTTATCCTTCTATAACTTTAGCAACAACTAAAAAACCATTTTTCTTGTTCGGGAAGTTTTCCAAAATTATTTGTTTCTCAATAGCCGAACTCTCTATCACAACATCTTCTCTTAAATTATTTACAGACACACAATTATAATTGACATTATTTAAAGAATTATTATTTGATGGAACTGCATTTTTAATTACATCAAATAATTTGTTCACGCTCTCTGAAGGCTGTGCTCCTTTAATACTCGACAATATGTCGACTGTCATTGTTTTGCTCATAATTTCTTTAGTTTTAAAGTCAAACTTTTAAGGTGGCGAATTTACAAAAGTTTTATTAGGGAATCACGTTTTTTTTAATGATTCCGATAGTTCTTGATACAAAAGAACATCAATTTAACATTATGTTAAATTAAATTGTAATATATAACACTATTTTGAAATAGTTTAGGTAGAATATAGAATTTAGTTCAAAATACAAAAGAATCAAGTCTAATTTTTCATCAGAAATTATAAATTTTTACTTTTTGCAAAAAAAAATTATTTCACTTTCGCTCCCTTCAAAAACACTTGAGTCGGAATTAATTTAACCATTTGCGTTTCATCAACTTTCATCAAATCCTGATCAAACATTACAAAATCGGCCCATTTACCCACTTCAAGACTTCCTTTTTCTTTTTCTTCAAAATTAGAAAAAGCAGCCCAAATGGTCATTCCTCTCAACGTTTCTTCCCTTGTCAAAGCATTTTCCATTTGAAAACCTGCCGTTGGATAGTTCTTAATATCTTTTCTTGCTACAGCTGCATGAAATGTCAACATTGGATTTACTTCTTCTACAGGAAAATCTGTACCCAAAGCAACGATTCCTGCTTTTTGAAGTAATTTTTTATAGGCATAGGCATTTTTCAATCTATCTTTTCCTAATCTTTCACCTGCCCAATACATATCAGATGTTGCATGAGTAGGCTGAACCGAAGGAATTATTCCAGTCGCAAAATAATCAAAATCGGATTCTTGAATCACTTGAGCATGTTCAATTTTCCATCTTCTGTCTTTCTTACCGGTTAATGCTTCTTT
>NZ_DASTTN010000312.1:0-20289 GCF_035760125.1 Flavobacterium sp. | reverse complement strand
GAAAAAGTAACTTATTATAGAGAGCCTATTGTAGAAGAAAAAGTAGAAATTAAAGAAGAGGTTTATGTACAACCTGAAAGAGTACTTCAAGTAGATCCTGTTAGAGAGGAATCTACTGAAAATAAAATAAGAAGATCGTTTTTTGATAAATATGTGGACAAGATTAAAGATTTTTTGGACAACGCAGAATAATAAATAAAGAATAAAAATGTTATCATACCTCCTTTTTGCCCCAAGCCAAGAGTAGTTAGAGATAAAGTTAATAAAAAATTAAAACCCCATATGATGCCAAGCAACACAGAATTTGGAAGTATTTCATTTGATTTACCAAAAAATCAATCAAATGTAATCAAAGTAATTGGAGTAGGTGGTGGCGGTAGTAACGCTATAAACCACATGTTTAAACAAGGGATTAAAGGCGTGGATTTCATCGTCTGTAATACCGATTCTCAAGCATTGGACAATAGTGCTGTACCCAATAAAATTCAGTTAGGGATGAATTTGACTGAGGGATTGGGCGCTGGAGCAAATCCAGATATTGGACACCAATCTGCTATAGAAAGCATCGCTGACATTGAAAAAATGTTGGATATCAATACCAAAATGGTATTTATCACTGCCGGAATGGGTGGTGGAACTGGAACAGGAGCTGCGCCAGTTATCGCTCAACTAGCCAAAGAAAGAGATATACTTACAGTAGGAATCGTGACTTTGCCATTCTTATTCGAAGGTAAAGTGCGTCAAGAACAGGCGCTTATTGGTATCGAAAAATTGCGCAAGCAAGTCGATTCTTTAATCGTTATCAATAATAATAAATTAAGAGAAGTATACGGAAATCTAGGTTTCAAAGCCGGATTCTCAAAAGCGGATGAAGTTTTGGCAACTGCCTCTAGAGGAATTGCCGAAGTAATAACACATCACTATACTCAAAATATCGATTTACGTGATGCCAAAACAGTATTGTATAATAGCGGAACTGCTATTATGGGATCTTCTGTTTCATCTGGTGAAAATAGAGCTAAGGAAGGGATTGTTGCTGCTTTAGATTCTCCACTTTTAAATGATAATAAAATCACAGGAGCCAAAAACGTATTGTTGCTTATCGTTTCTGGAACTAATGAGATTACTATAGATGAAATTGCCGAAATCAATGAGCATATTCAATACGAAGCAGGTTCTAATGCCAATATTATTATGGGAGTTGGTGAAGATGAAACTCTTGGTGATGCTATAGCTGTAACTATTATCGCTACAGGTTTTAATGTGGAACAACAAAACGAAATCGTAAATGTTGAACCAAAAAAAATAATTCACACTTTAGAAGAAGAGCAAAGAGGTGTTTTTGACTTAACAAAAAACACTGTTGCAAACTTTAATTTAAATACTGAAACACCGGTTTCAAACTCTGAAGAAAGAATCGTTTTTGATTTAATCGAAGATGCTGTAACACCTGCGGCTGTAATTGAGTCTCCAATAATTGCTTCAATCAATGAAGATGAATTAATCGGGATGACCGAATTTATCAAAAATTTGGATGTAACTTTCGAAATTGTTTCTCCTATGAAAGAGATCGATTTTATCGTTACAAATCCTGTTGTTGAGCAAGTAAGAGAAGTAAGGTCAGAGCCAATACGTTTTGAGGAAAAACAAGAGCAAACTGCTTTTTCATTCGATTTGCCATTAAGCAAACCGGAACCTGTTCAGGCTAAAGAAGAGTCAAATAATTTCTTGTTTGAATTGACAAATGAAACTCGCGAAATTAAAGTAGTACAACCTGTTCAGTTCGTTCCAGTAACTGAATTGTCTGATAACGGTATTATAAAATACTCGCTTGAAGAATACATGGAAACAGAGAATGACTTGGTAGAAAGCAAGCCTGTGGCCAAAATTGAGGAAGTAATACCGGCAGAATTGAATATCACCATGAAACAAGTTTCTGAGCCAGTAGCTGAGACGCCTGTTCTGGCAAATAATTCTCCAGTAGACATGACAATCGAAGAAACACTTAGATTCAGAGCAGAAGAAAGAAGAAGAAAACTTAAAGATTTCAATTATAAGTTCCATGATAATGTATCAAGAGTGGATGAACTAGAAAGGGAACCAGCTTACAAAAGATTTGGTATCGATCTTAGTAGTTCACAAACTAATAATTCTACTTCAAGAATATCAGTAGGAACAGATAGTAATAATGACTTACAGTTGCGTTCAAACAACTCCTATTTACATGACAATGTAGACTAACTAACTCAAACCATTTTGAGATAGCCCGAAAATTAAATAAAATTTTCGGGTTATTTTTTTGAGTATAAAGCATAAAACTAGAAGTTGTTAATGCGAGTTAAATTTTCTAAATTTGTCGGGCCTTATCCAGCTGTACATTACAAGCTTTTTGTCGTAACTATTTTTTTCTAAGAACAAGAAAGAGCTTCTTTTAGTCGCTTTTCTGGTTCAAGAAAAAATATAGTTTCTCTCAAAAAGGTTTTTCATTTCCATCTGGGGCACTCACAGAGATTCGTTTTCAAAGAGACAATCTGAAATTTAAAATTTTAAATCTAAAATCTAAAATACAGAATATGAGTTTATCAATTCAAATCATGGACGAAATAAAAACTGCCATGAGAGCCAAAGATACAGTAGCATTAGAAGCCTTGAGAGCTATAAAATCAGAGCTTTTATTAGCACAGACTGCATCAGGTTCAAAAGAAGAAATATCGGCTGATGATGAGATTAAATTACTTCAAAGATTAGTTAAAACCCGTAAGGAAAGCGCCAGAATATTTACAGAGCAAAATCGTATGGATTTAGCTGAACCAGAATTGGCACAAATTGCGGTAATCGAAAAATTCTTACCTGCTCAATTAAGCGAAGCTGAAGTGGAAGCAGTGATTGCAAAAATCATTGCCGAAACAGGAGCGTCTGGAATTGCTTCAATGGGTAAAGTAATGGGATTGGCTTCTGCTCAATTGGGCGGTACTGCCGAGGGAAAAACCATTTCTACAATCGTAAAGAAATTATTGACTTAAATTAAATAGATTTCTGTTTTTAAATTCTAAAATCAGAAATCTAAAATTTATACTGACCGCGTAGTTCAACTGGATAGAATATCAGATTTCGGCTCTGAGGGTTGGGGGTTCGAACCCCTCCGCGGTCACAAACTCAAATTATAGTAGGCGTGAAGATTACACAAATAATGTGTAACCTTCATGTCTTTTTTTTGGGGTATAAACTTGAAAAGCTCGAAAAAGTTCTAATTGTAGATATAAGTCCTTTTAATTGAAGCTGTTAAAATTGAGCTTCGTTAAAGAATTAAATAAATCTTAAGGAAAGCAATAATAATAAAACGATTTTAAATTAGTTCCTTTATCAGTATCTAAAAAAGAAAACATAAAATGAAACTCATTACATTATTTTTCCTATTAACTATATTTTCAATTAATTGGGAATCAGATTTTAATAATGCAAAGAAAATTGCAAATGAAAAGCATCAACTAATTTTATTAAACTTTTCTGGATCAGATTGGTGTGGTCCTTGTATTTTATTGCGCAGAGATTATCTTGAAAGTAAAGTATTCACTGATATGGCAAATGAAAATTTGGTATTGGTTAATGCTGATTTTCCTAGAAAGAAAAAAAACATCGGTACAGCTGAGCAGGTTAAACGTAATGAAGATTTAGCTGAAATTTATAATAAAGAAGGGAGTTTTCCTCTTACCCTAATTTTAGATGCTAATGGTAAAGTATTGAAAACATGGCATGGAAAGCCCGAAACAACTCCTGAAGAATGGACTGCAGAAATAAAAGCAATCTGTGATGGTAAAAAATAGCATTCTCAAAGCACAAAAATATTCACAATCCCTAAAACTTATGGGGAATAATTTTATAATTACTGTTGTAGCTGAAAATGAGAATTCAGGAAATAAAAATATTAATCTTGCAATAGAAGAAATCAGGAGAATTGAAAAACTCTTGACAACTTATAAAAATGATAGTCAGACCAATTTAATTAATGAAAATGCAGGTATTGAACCTGTAAAGGTTGATTCTGAAGTTTTTAATCTCATAGAAAGATGTATAGGTATTTCTAGAATTACACAAGGAGCATTTGATATTTCCTATGGAAGTATAGACAAAAGTCTTTGGAATTTTGATAAATCAATGACTAAACTTCCAGATGCCCATACGGCATCAAAAATGGTTCATCTTATTAATTATAGAAATATAATTCTTGACAAAGAAAATTGTACTGTTTTTCTAAAGGAAAAAGGAATGCGAATTGGTTTTGGTGGAATTGGAAAAGGTTATGCTGCCGAAATGGCAAAAAAAATTCTGATAGAAAATAACGTTACGAGTGGAATTATTAATGCGAGTGGCGATCTTTCAGCATGGGGATTACAGCCAAATGGAAAAAAGTGGACCATCGGTGTAGCTGACCCTGACTCTCCAAATGCAGCATTTTCATATATGGAAATATCCAATAAAGCAGTCGCTACTTCAGGAAATTATGAAAAGTTTGTTACTATTAATGGGAAAAAATATTCGCATACCATTGATCCTAAAACAGGATTACCTATTACTGGAATTAAAAGTGTGACCATTATTGCTTCTAATGCTGAATTTGCTGATGCAATGGCCACTCCAATTGCTGTTATGGGTATTAAAGCAGGTTTGTTTTTAATAGATCAAATACCTGATTTATATTGCATTATTATTGATGACAACAATAAAATTTACACTTCTAAAAATATTAACCTGAAATGAAAAAGGCAAAACTAACTGCACTTGTGATGTTATGGGGCATTGCTTTGCTGTGCAATCTCCTCTCTTCCTGTTCTTCAGTGAAAGAATATCAAAAAGGAAAAATAAATGATTCTGAAATGGTGCTTTCCAATCGTAAAATTGAAAAGACAGAACTCAGTTTTC
This sequence comes from Flavobacterium sp., assembly GCF_035760125.1. Lineage (GTDB taxonomy): Bacteria > Bacteroidota > Bacteroidia > Flavobacteriales > Flavobacteriaceae > Flavobacterium. Next base: position 15,369 of record NZ_DASTTN010000312.1, on the reverse strand, counting down.
AATCCTACCGAGAAGGAGCTTCCGGAGCAAATGCAGGAAAAAGTGGCGGTGGATGCGGCTGTAATTAATTTTTATAAAAAATTAAATGAAAAGAATATTTATCACAGGATTTGCCCTGATGGGTCTATTCCAATTAAGAGCACAAATTAATTCTACAGATTCTACGAATTATAAAAGTAAAAAACTAAAAGTCGAAGAGGTAAATTTAGTTTCCAGTTATTATAACCAAAACGGAGATAATTCTGCAGTTACGGGAGGAATTGGCTCTGAACATCTTTCTGATATAGCAAACACAATTGATGTTAAATTGATAAAATATGGTGAAACAGGAATCAAACATACATTTGATGTTGAAGCAGGTATTGATTACTATACATCGGCATCATCGGATCAAATTGATTTGAGTGTCAATTCTTCTGCTTCTTCCTCAGATATTCGTTTTTATCCGTCTTTGAGTTATTCTAGAGAAAATGAAGAGAAAGGAACTACTTTTGGTGCTGGAGTTTCATCTTCATCAGAATTTGATTACCAATCGTTTGGTGGTAATATTGGTTTTTCACAAAAGACAAAAAATAAAAATGGAGAATTTACGGCTAAATTTCAAACGTTTATTGATCAACTAAAACTAATTGAACCCATTGAGCTTCGGCCTCCTGGACATGAAGGGTATGATAGTGCAAACAGAAATACTTTTGCAGGAACCCTTAGTTATTCTCAGGTAATTAACCAGAGATTGCAAATAATGTTAGTAGGGGATGTTATCGGTCAAAGCGGATATTTAAGTTTGCCTTTTCATAGAGTTTATTTTGCAGATGGGTCTGTGCATCAAGAAAAAATGCCTGACACAAGACTCAAAATTCCACTGGGTATTAGAGCTAGTTATTTTTTTGGTGATAACATAATTATACGAGCTTATTATAGATATTATTCTGATGACTGGAGTTTAAAAGCACATACAGCGGATATTGAAATTCCTGTAAAATTATCTCCGGCATTTTCATTAAGTCCATTCTATAGATATTATACTCAAACTGGAACAAAATATTTCAAACCTTATGGAGAACATACTGCTGCAGATGAATTTTATACCAGTAATTATGATTTGTCAAAATTTGAAAGTAGTTTTTTTGGAATGGGTATGAAATTGACACCATTTAACGGAGTTTTTGGACTTAAACATTTTAACACATTAGAAATTCGTTATGGCCATTACACAAGAACAACTAACTTGGTTTCTGATATCATTAGTTTAAATATTAAGTATAAATAGAAGTTGATTTTTTGTTTATAAGGTTTGTAAGATTGAGTAAGATATTAACCACCTTATTTATCTTTAGACATTATTTTTATAATATGTTAATTTTCCTTGTTTCTTCAATAAAAGAGTGAATTTTCTGTTTTAGGATTGCAGTAAAAGCAAAATCGTAAATGAATTTTATGATTTTGCTTTTTTTTATTTATATTTAGACCTAACCCAAGCTCCCAAATCTGTTTATGGATAACATCACACTAATAGTTTTTACTTTTAGCCTTACTTTTTTTGTAGTAGTTGCTCTATTGATTGTTTTTTTTAGGTCTTTGGAATACTATTTTGGTTTGGTATTTGGAAGACCTCTTTTTGTTCACTTTTGTCCTTTTCCGAAAAAAGTTACGCCCAATGCACTCCATTTTTTAAACACACAATTCCCTTTTTATGTTCGTTTATCAGATAAAAACAAAGTGTATTTCGAGCATAGAGTAGCCTGTTTTTTGGATAAATACGAATTTGTCAGTCGAGAGAATTTTGTGATCACCGAAGAGGTAAAAGTTCATGTAGCTGCCACATTTGTTATGTTGTCTTTTGGTATGCGGGAATATCTTTGCGATGTTTTTGATACAATAATCATTTACCCGTCAATCTATTTTTCTAGGATTACGAAGCAATATCATAAAGGAGAATTTAATCCCAACACAAAAACAGTTGTCTTCTCTTGGGAAGATTTTCAAAAGGGATTTGATATTTCTTCTGATAATTTAAATCTTGGAATCCATGAATTTGCCCACGTTTTGCACTACCATGGATCTCAAAGTATTGATAGTGGCTCAGTACTTTTTTCCAGAATGTATGCTATTATTAATGAAGAAGTGAATGAAACTGTATTCAGGGAGCAATTAGTAGAATCCAATTATTTTAGGGTTTATGCATTTACCAACCAGTTTGAATTTCTGGCTGTGATTTTAGAGAACTATTTTGAAACGCCTTTGGAGTTCAAAACGCGTTTTCCAGATCTGTATGAAAAAGTGGGATTGATGCTGAATCAAAAGGCTTAGTTGTTTTTAGTTTCTTGATAAAGAGTTTGACTTCAACTGACCGCCAACGTTCTGGTACTACAGTGGGTTTGGTACTAAATTAAGTCTTATTTTCGGATTAATCAAATTCTTACAAATACAAGTCAATTTTTAAATTAAATCAATTGCCCAGATCCGTTGTAGTAGCTGTTATAGCGGTGCTTATTACCCCAAATGTCTTTTTAAAACATTTCGTTCTGAATAAGCTTCTTCCCGCTCCATGAAGTGTTCGCCTCTACGCTACGCAAATGTCTCATGACTTTGCGTTTTTTTAAAAGTGCTTCAAAACCGTAAAAACGATAAAAGCCTCCCGACTTTTCCAGTGAATATTTTAAGAATGTTCCCTGTCTTGTCCTGAAAAATTAGTCCGATGGCGCGGAATTGCATAATTTTGTAATGCATTAAGTAACTAGCTTCTTGATATCATACTATGAGCAATACATTTTCTGACAGCGGCCAAATTGGAATGGTATCCACTTTTTCTGAACTTGTAAATACGAATTTTAAGGGAGAAATGAATGCCCTATGCTGGTACAGAAATTTGGAAGGCGATTTTAAAGAGATTGTAGATAAACTTCAAATAAAAGAAAACATAACGGTAGTTTATCCTAAAGATTTATTATCACTCCAACTATCGGAAAAGGGGAATAGAGCAAGGGAAATTATCTTAAATGATTTACGATTATTAGCAGATTTCGGAGCTTCCCCCTCTCTTAATTTACTTAAATGTTACGAACGAGATGATGAATTTGATTTCATATCCACTGATGTGTATTCGTATCATGTTGATCGTTCTCCCATTGCAACGGATACTTTTTTATGTACCTATCATGGAGCGGCAAGTGATATTATTTCTAATGAACAAGCGGAACAAAAAATTCTAATTCCTGAAATTCGAAAAAAACTTAAAGAGCTACATAACGGCCCATCGGAGGAATTTGAAAATTTTCTGAAGGAAAATTATTTCGATTTGCATTATCAGGCGCAACCCCATGTAGTGCCTATTAATTTAGGATTAGGACATCTTTGGCGCCTGGCGGTGGATCATCCAAAACAACAGGTGCTGCCTTGTATTCACAGAGCACCAATAGAAAATGAAGGAGAATATCGTTTGTTGTTGATTTGCTAAAAAAAAACTGCTGGTAAAAACAATAGATTTGATGATTTTTTGCGCAAAAATATTGTAGACTTGATTTTTTTGTTACTTTTTTCATCAAGGAAAAAAATAAAAACCTCCTTCATAAATAAAAACTCGTAACCAACCTACAAACGAAACAAAATCCCTCTCAAATCTATTTCTTGATACTTTCTTTTACTTCAGAAATCTCCCGCTTTAATTCCAAAAACATTTCTTCCACACTAACAGGATCAGAAGCCTTAGACTTCATATCACTTCGCCCAATACTGCATTCATACTCCCAAATCTCCAATATATCAGAGGCCTTAACTTCATAGTTTGGATAAAACCGATTGTCGGATTCCAGAACCAATGCATTCTTTTTGTTTTTATTAAGGCGCTTATAAACCATCCCCTCACTTTTAGTGATGAATATGTAGGTCTTACCATCCAGTACCTCACCCAGTGATTCTACGTAACGGCCAATTATGATAGAACCATCCTCATGGGGGGGCATGGAATCACCCTCCACCGGAAATCCCCTGTGCTTGCCAGTACCTAAAAAAGGTAATGAAATTTGTTGCAGGCTTTCAATATATTCGGGATCTGCATAACCGTTTAAATAACCGGCCTTCACTTTTTGAGTAACAACTTCAATAAAATTCTCCCCCTCCTTATCTACCATAATGGGAAGCACCAATCGATTATTTTCCAATTTTAGTAAATCTTGAGTGTCAATTTTACGTACATCCACCGACAACAATAAATCAATACTAATATGGTAATAATGCGCTATTTTCTTTAAAATATCATAGGGAGCCTCGGATGTACCATCTTCATACTTAACATACCTGCCCCTTGTAATGCAAAGGTTCTCGGCAAGTTTCTCCTGCGATATCTTGTGCTTTACCCGAAGGGTTCGGATGTTGTCTGAAAATAAGGACATAATTATTTTGTTACAATTTGTAACAGCAAATATATTAAAAAATGTTATAAACTGTGCTAATTTTGTTCTTTACAAAAACAAAGGAAAATGATACGGGCAATTGTACACATGGATTTGGATACCTTTTTCGTATCCTGCGAAAGATTGGAAAACACTCAATTGGAAGGGATTCCTCTAATTATTGGTGGTGGCGATAGGGGGGTGGTAGCCTCCTGCTCCTATGAGGCACGCCGTTTTGGGGTTCGATCTGCTATGCCCATTAATATGGCTATGAGACTTTGCCCACAAGCTAGGATTGTCAAAGGAGATATGGAATTGTATTCCAAATTATCCCATGATGTCACACAGGTAATTCAGGAAAAAGCCCCCATAATGGAAAAAGCCAGCATTGATGAGTTCTATCTCGATATCACCGGTATGGATCGCTTTCATGGCAGTTACAAATGGACAAACGAACTGGCACAATCCGTAATTAAAGAAACTGGATTACCCATTAGTTTTGCTTTGTCTGTCAATAAAACAGTTTCCAAAATAGCCACTGGCGAAGGCAAACCCAGAGGAAATCTGGAGATTCCCGAGAATAATGTGCAGGCTTTTTTAAACCCTTTATCCATCCAAAAAATACCCATGGTTGGCAATGTAACTTTTCAGCTTTTGTCCCGCATCGGGATTCGCACCATACAGACACTTTCCGAAATGCCAGCCGAAGTCCTCCAACGCATGATTGGCAAAAATGGTTTGGATATATGGAAAAAAGCCAACGGCATTGACAATAGTCCGGTAGAACCCTATACTGAACGAAAATCCATTTCCACCGAGCATACTTTTTCCCAAGATACTATTGACATTGCTAAACTCAAATCGGTGCTGATGGGCATGGTGGAAAAACTGGCCTTTCAACTCCGTTCAGAGCAGTGGCTAACCTCAATGATAGTGGTTAAAATACGCTATGCCAATTTTGACACCGAAACCAAACAATGCAAAATAGCCTATACCTCAGCAGACCATATTCTAACCAGAAACGTAATCGATCTCTTCGATAAACTCTATCAACGACGAATGCGGTTGCGATTAATAGGCATCCGCTTTAGCGGATTGGTTCGAGGTACCTATCAAATCAATCTTTTTGAAGACACCCAGGAAATGTTATCCCTATACGCCGCCATGGACAAAATGAAGAGCCGCTATGGCTTTGATGCCGTGATGCGTTGCGCTGGAGCATCCTTTAAACCCAACACCAAAGATGAAATTTTAAAACGTAAACCCTAAACCACAACTATCAACCATCATGTACCTCAACTGTCACTCTTTTCATTCCTTACGCTATGGCACCATTCCCCTTGAGGAACTCATGGGGCAGGCTGTCACTTGTGGGGTGAAAACAATGGCACTTACGGATATCAATACCGTAACCGGAATTTATGATTTTATAAAAGGATGTGATGCTGTGGGTATTAAACCGATTGTCGGCATTGAGTTTCGTTGTGGGTATCAATTTCGGTATATCGGCTTGGCAAAGAACGTCAGTGGACTTGCCGAGATGAACCGTTTTTTAACTGCTCATAATTTTAGTGGGGAATCCCTGCCGGTTTGCGCTCCCGAATTCGATAATGTCTTTATAGTGTATTCCTTAGAACAGGCTCCCACAACACTTCGGGAAAACGAGTTTATTGGAATTCGACCCGAAGAACTCTCCAAGCTATTTCTCTTGGAATGGCAAAGTAAAATTCCCAAAATGGTCATCCTCCAGCCCGTAACCTTTCGAACAAAAAGGGAATTCAACCTCCATAAAATCCTGCGTGCCATAGATACCAACAGCATTCTGTCCAAACTTACTTCTTCCAACTATTGCAAAACCTCGGAAGTGATGTTGCCTTTAGAATCCCTTTTAGTTGCCTATGAGGAATACCCAGAAATTATTTCCAATACGCAAACTGTAATGGATTTATGCGATTTTAAATTTGAATTCAATACCCCCAGAAATAAAAAGTTTTATACTGCCAATCGAGAAAGTGATCTGGCCCTGTTAACCACACTAGCCTATCAGGGGCTTTCATGGCGTTACGGCAAAGACAATACTTTGGCCAAAGCACGTGTGGAAAAAGAACTAAAAGTAATTGACCAGCTCCAGTTCAGCGGTTATTTTTTAATCACTTGGGATATTATTCGCTACAGCAACAGCCGTGGATTTATGCACATCGGTCGTGGTAGTGGTGCCAACAGCATAATTGCCTACTGCTTGGGGATTACGGATATTTGTCCCCTGGAACTTGATTTGTATTTTGAACGCTTTTTGAATCTGAATCGCAAGAGCCCGCCCGATTTTGATATCGATTGGAGTTGGAAAGAACGCGATGCAATTTTAGAATACATTTTTAACCGCTATGGAGCAGACCATGTGGCCTTTTGTGGCACCAATGTGGAATTCAAATACCGTTCTATCTTTCGGGAAGTGGGCAAAGTCTTTGGATTACCCAAAGAAGAATTGGACCGACTCGCTAAAAATCCCATGAAGTTGCATGACAGTAACAGCATAGTGAAATTGGTGCAGGAATATGGCATGCTACTCGAGAGATACCCAAACCAGCGCAGTATGCATTCCTGTGGGATCATTATCTCCGAAGAACCCATTACCAATTACACTCCATTGGAAATGCCTCCCAAGGGATTTCCGATTGTACTTTTTGACATGCACATTGCTGAAGACATTGGCTTCGAAAAATTTGATATTTTGAGTCAACGCGGTATCGGACATATTGATGATAGCGTGAAACTCATAGAGAAAAACAGGGGAATCCGAGTGGATATTCGCGACACTTCCCTCTCTAAAGATGAAGCTGTAGCTAACAGCTATTTGGCACAAGGCAAAACCATTGGTTGCTTTTATATTGAAAGCCCAGCCATGCGGGGTTTATTGCGTCGTCTGAAATGCGATAATTATAAAATACTGGTAGCTGCCTCCTCCATTATCCGTCCAGGAGTGGCACAATCTGGTATGATGAAAGAGTATATCTTTCGTCATAATCATCCCGACCGGTTCGAATACTTTCACGAGGTGTTTAAAGAACAGCTTGGGGAAACCTATGGTATTATGGTTTATCAGGAAGATGTCATTAAAATAGCCCTCCATTATGGTGGCCTTCCCGCAGCAGATGGAGACATCTTGCGTCGAGCCATGAGTGGCAAAGGACGCTCGAAAGAAGCACTTCAAAAAGTAAAGGACAATTTCTTTGCTTGCTGTACACAAAAAGGACATCCCCTAGCCCTTAGCGAGGAAATCTACCGACAAATTGAATCCTTTGCAGGCTATTCGTTCTGTAAAGCCCATTCTGCTTCCTATGCTGTGGAAAGCTATCAAAGCTTGTATCTTAAGGTCTACTACCCAATAGAATTTATGGTAGCCGTAATCAACAATCAGGGTGGATTTTACAGAACCGAAGTCTATGTGCATGAAGCGCGCATGGCTGGAGCAACCATCCATAACCCTTGCGTAAACAAAAGTGAATATGAAACAAACCTCTATGGTTCCGAAGTCTATTTGGGGTTTATGCACCTGCAAAGTCTGGAATCCAAAATGGCATATTTCATAGTCTCGGATCGCAACAGGAATGGTGACTTTCAATCGTTGGAAGATTTCATCAACCGCATCCCGATGGGTATTGAAGGCATTAAAATTTTGATTTTCATTGGAGCTTTTCGCTTTACCGGCAAATCTAAAAACCAGTTGTTGGTCATTGCCAGTTTGCTCTTAAATAATTATAAACCTGAAAACAGAAACTTACTGTTGATACAGGAACCCGTTAAGGAATACAAGCTCCCAACACTAGAGCGTTCTTTGTTTGAAGACGCTTTTGACGAAATTGAACTACTGAGTTTTCCGGTATCCTGCAGCCCTTTTGACCTATTGCAAACTAAGAACCGTGGAGATATTATGGCCAAAGACCTGCTCAACTGCCATAAAAAACAAGTACGCATGCTGGCCTATCTCATCTCCCGTAAACAGGTACCCACCAAGAGAGGGACTATGTATTTTGGTACTTGGATTGATCATGAGGGTTCCTATTTTGATACGGCTCATTTTCCCGACTCTTTGGCTCAATATCCCTTTCAGGGAGGTGGCTGTTACCTGCTCTTGGGTACTGTAGAGGTGGATTTCCATTTTCCAACCATTACCATAATCAAAATGGCCAAGATGCCTTTTGTCCCCGACCCAAGGTATATGGATTCTAAAGATCAGTTCAAAACACAAAACCAAATCAGGGAAGATGTCAGCAGTACCCATCGCGCTCCTTATCCACAGGAACATGAGATTAATATCCCTAGACATAGAATGATACACTAACTATTGACCCTTTAAATAAAAACAAATTATGACACTATTTAACGATACCGAATTATTTACTGTAGGATCTGAGGGCAAAAAAATATTTGATCTACCTGACAGTGAACTTATTTTGATTGATAATTTCTTTAACAAAGAAGAATCCGATCATTATTATGAAATGCTGCTTCACCAAACAAAATGGCAGGAATATGAAATGGAAATGTTTAATAAAACTGTTACTGCTCCAAGAATGATTGCCTGGTACCAAGACAAAGAAAGTAATGGAACTAGTGAAAATTCACCGCCATGGACACCCGAATTACTGGCTATCCGCAAAAGGGTCGAGAACGAAGTGGCAGTTGATTTTAATGCTGTACTGCTCAATTTGTATCGAAACGGGAAAGATGGCGTAGCTTGGCACAGCGATAAAGAACACAATACGGGACAAAATCCAATTATTGCCTCAGTTACTTTTGGAGAAACCAGAATGTTCAGACTGCGCCATAAGTGTCGAAAAGACATTCCACTGGTAGAAATCCCTTTGCACCATGGATCTTTTTTATTGATGGCGGGAACAACCAATAGCTTTTGGCAGCATCAGGTGCCCAAAACTGCCCGTGATGTTTTACCAAGAATCAACTTAACTTTTAGAAGAGTCTATCGAAAAGGATGATTTTCTGATTTTTGATTTAAAGCACCAACATTACCTTATTTTTTTGGAGTACAGAAGAAAATTTATTGCTGAAATTTTTAAATAATTACCGTCTAACCCTTTTATCAAACAGCACTTTTTTTCGCTAATTTTACAACCCTATTTTTAATAAAATACCACAATGGCTTACCGTAACAATGATTTAACGCGTTTTTTAGAGGCACAAAACAAAATGTATCTTACTGCTTTTTCTGAAATTGAAAAAGGCAAAAAAGAGACCCATTGGATGTGGTTCATCTTTCCTCAGATAAAAGGTTTGGGACACAGTGATACAGCCAATTATTATGCGATTGCCAACCTAAAAGAAGCCGAAGAATTTCTTGAGCACCCCATATTGGGCAAACATCTTATAGAAATTACAACACTGCTGTTAAGTTTGAGTCATAAATCTGCAGAAACAATATTTGGAGACTTAGATGCACGTAAATTGTGTTCTTCCATGACCCTTTTTGCCAAAACAAAAAATACAAATCCTGTATTTCAAGAAGCATTGGATACTTATTTCTTAGGTCAGTTTGATCCCCTTACTTTATCCATTATTAATTCAACTTCACATAAACCTATTGATTCAAAAGCCAAATAGTAATTTAAAAAAGCATTACAGATATCTTATTTGAATTGAATTAAAAAAAGTAATAAATCATTCCTTGCCAAAGAATCTGCATGTAAACCTGCCGCCATTGTATAAATTATTTTCATCAAGTAAAATGCTGATTTTGAAAATCTTAATTTTTAATTTTAATTATTTAACATCTTGCACAAGCAACCATTACAACGCTTGGGCATCTTCATATAAATTAACACTTAAATAATTATTTTAAATGAAAAACTTTAGATTAAAATCAATTTTGGCAATAGTACTTTTAACAACTGTATTTGTTTCATGCAACAATGATGACGATGAACAAGTAAACACTTCAAAAACAAAAGTTGCATTGGTAACTAAAATAGAAGGGCCGACAACAGGAAAGGTAAACGTTGAACTTAGTTATGTTATAACTTATATTGTGGACAACGCTTGCGCAGAATTCGTTAATATCACTGAGACAACAATCGATAAAGAAATAGGATATCAGGTGGAAGTAAAATACCCAGCAGAGGTATGCACCCAGCAGGTGCCAGATCCTAAAAAGACTCTTTTAAAATTCACCCCAACTGTAAAAGGAACTTTTGAACTTAAATTCAAAAAATCTGAAACTGAATTCGTGACTCAAAAAGTAGTGATAGAGTAACACTTTTCAACTACTACTTTTAGACTGTAAAAACCATTTTACAAATGTTTACTTTTAAACTGCCGTAAAATGGTTTTTTCATTACTTGTTTTTTTCATACACAAAAAAAATGCCCTAAAATCAGTCCTCTAATGTTCCAATAAAATCAATCATATCAAGTTTAATGAGTTTCCAATGTCTACACACTCAGTAAAGTCTCATGACTTTGATTTTTTTTTAATCATTACCACTATGCAATTCGGGAATATCACTATTCAATTCGGGATTCACACACCACAGTATTTGCAACCCAAATATCCATTAAATAGATTTGCCTCCCAATTCATTTATTGAATCAGTCCAACTGTAAATCTAAAATAGTGTTAATGAAATTGTTTGCTGAATCGCTGATGTCTGAACTGGAACATTAATTAAAACTAATTCATCTAGACACAGAAAACCCGATACAATCTGCCGAACAGGCAATAAAAAGTATCGTTGTTATCTTAGAGAAACTCAAATCCTTTTTCTTAAATAGAAGTTGCTAAACAAGAAGGAGGAAATTGAATTCTTTCGCGATATCAAGCCAAAGTTTACTGGCAGGCTGATATACTACAACGAAATCTATAATATAGAGAGCAACAAACCATTGGCTCTAAAAAAACAATCCGCAAATATTATAAAGCAGAACTTCGTAAATTAAAATTCTACTTCGAAAATAATCAGGAATTTTATAGGTACTGCCGTACCGCTAACAATTGCCACGATGATAAATATTTCAGACGGGCTAAATATGATCTTAAACTGGTCGTAGACAGTTCTTCTTTTCAGACAGACCATCGTTTCACAACCACCCATAATTATAAAGTGGCACAAATACTAGCCAATAATAAAATAAAGGTTTTTCTGGAAGAGCAAATTGAAAAATTGAAAAGAGGGGGTACTAAATTCCCTATTCCTAAATTACAAAAATGAACAGGGTCCAAAGTAGAATTGATCGAATTGATTTATGCATTGCATTCAGAAAATGTTTTTAGCATGTTTTACGTTGTATAATCGGATAGGATGCAAAAGCCAAATGGGCTGTCACTCTTCTCAAGAACAATTAGACATGTTTAATAAGTTGTTCAATAGATAATATATAATTTCAATAAATTGGTATTATATATTTTTTAGGAAAGGAATACAGGAGCTTTAAGTGTGTTAAAGTCAATTCGATAGATTGTGTACGGGAATAGTGAGTTTGATGTCGAATATGAAGTATTAATATCCTAAAATAGTTTTAATGAACAACTGATAAACATCATATTTTGGATTAATTTTCTATTTTAAATTTACTTATAATTTAAAATTAGGGTGTTATGAGACAGCAGGTTCCCGTGTCAACAATTATGACCAAAAATATAATTAAATTGACTATTTCAGATGATTTAACAAAAGCTGAATCGCTCTTTAAGCATTACAAAATCAGACATATTCCTGTAGTGAATGGAGCAACCATAATTGGAATGCTGAGTTATACCGATTTGTTGCGTATTTCTTTTGCAGATGCAATAGATGATGATGAAGAGGTTGTGGATACAACCGTTTATAATATGTTTACAGTAGAGCAGGTTATGGCCAAAAAGTTAATTACCATTACGCCAGATACAACCATTAAAGAAGCTGCCCAAATATTGGCTACCAAAGAATTTCATGCCTTGCCGGTTTGTCAAGACCATTTGTTGGTTGGGATAATAACCACCACCGATTTGATAAAGTATTTAATTGATCAGTACAAATAAGTGTTTACTAAAGAAGAAAGTCCCAATGTCTCTTTATGAGTATTGGGACTTTTGAATTTTTATACTGTTGTCAATTGCTTTAAATCAGCTACGGTTTGGATAGGGTCTTCAGCTTTAAATACAAAGCTTCCGGCAACAAGTACATCCGCTCCAGCTTCAACCAATTGTAAAGCATTTTTATTGGTAACGCCACCATCAATTTCTATAAGAGTTGATGCTCCTTTTCTGGTAATCAAATCTTTTAGTTTTTTTACTTTAACATAAGTATTTTCTATAAACGACTGTCCGCCAAAACCAGGATTCACACCCATGATACAAACCATATCAATATCATTGATTACATCTTCCAATAAATCAACACTCGTGTGCGGGTTTAGTGCCACTCCAGCTTTCATTCCTTGAGCTTTGATGGCTTGTAGGGTTCTGTGTAGGTGAGTGCAGGCTTCGTAATGTACAGTTAAAATGTCGGCACCAAGATCTTTGAATGTTTTAATGTATTGGTCTGGGTTGACAATCATCAAATGTACGTCAACTGTTTTTTTAGTGTGTCTTGTGATTGCTTCAAGAACCGGCATCCCAAAAGAGATATTCGGAACAAAAACGCCATCCATGATGTCAATGTGAAACCAGTCAGCTTGACTGTTGTTAATCATTTCGATATCACGTTGCAAATTAGCAAAATCGGCAGCTAGAACTGAAGGGGCAATTAGTGTGTTTTTACTCATTATTGTTTTTTGTTGCGTAGAGACATACTGCTGTGCGTCTTAACAAATTTGTAGTTTTTTGCAAAATTAGTTTTTTTTAGCGCAAAGGCGCAAAGATTTTTTCAAATTCGCAAAGATTAACGATTTTTTGGGTTTCTGTGAGCTACAAGAAAGGAAATTGTAGGAAGTCTTAATGGGGTAAAAAATAAAACTCCGGAAACCCGAGAACGGAGTTCGAACTGACCGGGGTTTTATTGATAAAAATAAAACTCCGGTAATCAGCCGGAGTTTCAATCATCAATCAAAAAACGAACAGTTAATCAGACTGTTGTTCACGTTCTATTAAAATAGTTAAAATTATCTTTTTAAAAATTTTAATTTGGGGATATTTTTATATTAACCTAAATACGTTTTCAAAATTTTACTTCTTGAAGTATGTTTCAATCTACGGATTGCTTTTTCCTTGATTTGACGTACACGTTCGCGAGTCAGGTCAAAAGTTTCACCAATTTCTTCCAATGTCATTGGGTGTTGGTCACCAAGACCAAAGTACAAACGTACAACATCTGCCTCTCTTGGAGTCAATGTTTCTAGTGAACGTTCGATTTCAGTACGCAATGATTCATGGATTAACTCTCTGTCTGGATTTGGTGATTCACCAGAACGCAATACATCATAAAGGTTAGAATCCTCTCCTTCTACAAGAGGGGCGTCCATAGATAAGTGACGACCAGAGTTTTTCATAGACTCTTTTACGTCATTTACGGTCATGTCCAGTTCTTTTGCAATTTCCTCAGCAGATGGTGGACGCTCATTAGATTGCTCCAATAATGCGTACATTTTGTTGATTTTATTGATAGAACCAATTTTGTTCAATGGTAAACGAACGATACGAGATTGTTCGGCTAAAGCTTGAAGTATCGATTGACGAATCCACCATACAGCATATGAAATGAATTTAAATCCACGAGTTTCGTCAAAACGTTGTGCTGCTTTTATTAAACCAAGATTACCTTCATTGATTAAGTCAGGAAGGGTAAGACCTTGATTTTGGTATTGTTTGGCTACCGAAACTACGAAACGTAAATTGGCTTTTGTTAATTTCTCAAGGGCTCTTTGATCCCCGGCTTTAATTCTTTGAGCTAATTCTACCTCTTCGTCAGCGGTAATAAGGTCAACTTTTCCAATTTCTTGTAAATATTTGTCTAATGAAGCGGTTTCACGATTGGTAACCTGCTTGGTAATTTTAAGTTGTCTCATGTTTTTGTCTCCTCAATTTTTTTAAGTGTACAAGTGATTATACGTATGGGGTTCCAAAAAAGTTACAATAGTTGGATTCTTTTTTTTAATTAAAATAAAAATACCTGCCCCAAAAAGATTGAGACAGGTAAATCTAACTAATTTAATTGTTAATTGGAGGGTTAGTTAATACAATTAGTTAATACAAGAAATAGTGCTAAATGGCATAGACTATTTTTTATTCACATGGGTTTTATTCCATTCCTTCTAAATTAATGATTCTATCAAATATTTGCTTTAAAAATAAAATCATAAAAAAGACTCCCACTGCTAGGATCAAGTGATCAGTAGTAAGCAGTAATGGATCATCTAGTATGTCATATAAGCTCGGAATAATGAGACATAATGACCCCAAAAGTCCAATCCAAGGATTGATTTTGTTAAAAATAGTTTTGAATTGCATATATGTTTGGTTATTAAGTTCTAGTCTCATAGGTATTCATTTTTGTTTTTTTGATGCAGTAATTTTCTTTTTGGTGCAGTAAATTTAAAGAGCAAAGCATTATTTTTTTAGAGAAATGTCATGAATACGTTTTTTGGTGTCATGAAAGGAGAGCTTAAGTATATAAATCTCAACTCTGGAGTGATCCAAGTATGTTATTGGGTTATTAATAGTTTAATTATAGGAAGTTTAAGGAGCGAAAGAATGGGCTTTATTAGGGAGGATGGATTCCTGCTGTCCGCTATATTCCATCCTGGAGAAAAAACGGGATGGGATGCCGCTTCCATCAGGGCTAAAGAGCCGGCATATTCAATTTTTGGAAAAAATGCCCAACATTAGGCAGAAAGAAAAAAAGATTCTGTGGAAGAAGTTTGGGATATATAAAAAAGTAGTTGTTATGATATAATGTTCATTTTCTTGATAAAATCTTTATAGGTATCGCTAAGGTTTATTTTGTGGTTTCCTTTAAGGATGATTAGATTATCAGCCAGAATGATTTCTT
>NZ_DASTTN010000311.1:0-5287 GCF_035760125.1 Flavobacterium sp. | reverse complement strand
AGATAGATTTGCAATGGCACTTTTAAGTTCTTGATTCGCATCTGGAGTTCTTCTTCCGTTAATCCAGTCCAATGCTACTGGAACACTTTCGGATAATGGTATTTTCTCTGCTTCGGCAGTTAATTGTATGATTAAATTGTCACTGATTTCAGCTTTCAATTGTTCTTTTTGTTCGTTTGTCAAAAGGGTAGAGCCAGTCAATAAATTTTCTGTTGGCCATAACAATAATTCTTTGTACCAAGCCAATAAATCCCCAAAAGCAGATTGTCCCGCTTCAAGACCTATGAATCCTGGAATTACCGATCCATCTACTTGTCCGCAGATTCCGCGAACTGTTTTTGTTCCAATGGATTCTTTGGTATCCACAATAATGTCACAAGTTGAGGTTCCCATAACGCGAACCAAAGTGTGTTCGTCTATTTTGGCTCCCACAGCTCCTGAATGTGCATCGAATGTACCTACTGCTATTACAGTATTTGTTGAAAGCCCCAATTTGGTAGCCCATTCTTGGTTTAAATGACCCGCAACCAAATCAGAAGTATAAGTTTCATCGTATAATCTTCCGCGTAGCGAAGCCAAATACGGATCCAATTTTTCTAAAAATGCTGTAGGAGGTAAACCGTTCCAGTCTTCGTGCCACATCGCTTTGTGACCCGCAGCGCAACGGCTTCTTTTGAATGATTTTAAGTCTTTATTGTCAATCAATAAATACGTCATTAAATCACAATGTTCCATCCAAGTATAGGCAGCTTTTTTTACTGCTTCATCTTGTCTGGCAACGTGAAGTATTTTGGCCCAAAACCATTCTGATGAATAGATTCCACCTTCGTATTTGGTGAAATTTTCTCCACCCCAGTTGGCCGCCAATTCATTGATTTCGTTCGCTTCATTTATAGCCGTGTGATCTTTCCATAAAACCATCATGGCATTGGGGTTATGTTCAAAACCTTTGGTCAGTGCCAATGGAGTTCCATCTTCGGCAACCGGCACTGGAGAAGATCCTGTAGTGTCAATGCAAATGCTTCGAATTAAGGAGGAATCTACTTTGCTGTTTTCAACTACATATTTTATGGTAGCTTCCAACCCTTCGATATGATCCAAAGGATGTTGACGAAACTGATTTATTGAGGCATTACAATATTCTTTATTTTTCCAGCGCTTGTAGTCACAAACGCTTGATGCTAATTCCTGTCCATTTTCAGTGTCTATCAATACTGCACGAACAGAATCTGAGCCATAATCTAATCCTATTACATAATTTTTCATCACAAATCTTTTTTAATATGTACAAATATATAGATAATTATTTAATAAGTGTATAAAAAACACTTAATTTATTTTGCATTGACATTTTTATTGAAACGGCAGTATTACTGGTGTTTACGAAGGAAATAAAAAACAAGTGTTTAAAATACATTTGTACTATTCTGTTTATTTCATTTTCAACTTCAAAACAGTAACAGAATAGGCCGGAAGGCTTAATTGTGCTTTCTCACTTTTAAGGATATACTCGCTTTCTGTTGGACTGATCTTTTTAGGTGAAGCAAATGAATTTTCGTCAGTCGTATTAGGACTTGTAAGCGTAATTATTGTTCCTTTTGACTGTAACTTGCTGCCCTTTAAATCTATACTTAAGTCTTGTGCTTTCGCAGAAGTGTTAACCGCTTTTACAATTACTTCTTTGGTATTGATATCTTTCACCGCCGATGCAAATAAGTCGTTTTGACCAGTAACTGCTTTTCCGTCTTTGGTGATTGCTAATAAATCGGTTCCTTTATTGTTGGCGAATAATTTTTGCACATAATAATTTGGTGTGCCAAAGGACTCTAAATTATTAAACCAAATCATATCTGGTGTCCATTGCCAACCTTCTTCGTGAGCAAATAAAGGAGCATACGAAGTAAGATGAACTACTTCAGCGTTACGTTCCATTCCAGTCATAAAAGCGGCTTCAGAAAAAGCACATTCCCAACTGTTTTTGTTGTCAGGGCTTGCAATGGCTACTGTTTGTGCTGCATATTCTCCTGCGAAAATTTTTGGTCCTTTACGGTCATAATTGTCGTAACGAGTTGCGTTTTCTCTAAACCATTTTGGGTCTTTATAGTAATGCTCATCTATGATTTCGGCATTCAATTTTTTAAGTTCCGATTGTGCATACTCAAAATAATCCCCTTCTGGAAATGGCCCGCTTCCTGAAACAATCGTAATTTCTGGGTGTTTCGATTTGATTGCTTTTTCAAACACTTTATAACGCTCAATATAATCAGTTCCCCATTGTTCGTTCCCGACTCCAATAAATTTCAAATTAAACGGTTTTGGGTGCCCCATATCCGAACGAACTTTTCCCCACGGAGTATCTATGCTTCCGTTGGCAAATTCAATTAAGTCAATAGCATCTTGCACATAAGGGTCCAATTGATCAATAGGAACCAACTCGCCTGTATTGAACTGACAAGCCATTCCACAACTCAAAATTGGTAATGGACTAGCTCCGATATCTTCAGATAATTGAAAATATTCAAAAAATCCTAAACCAAAAGACTGAAAATAATCAGGTGTTGGTTTGTGTGCAAATTCTGTATTCCAGCGGTTAACTAAGCTTTCTCTATTATCAACTTCTCCAACTGTTTTTTTCCATTGGTAACGTTGAGCCAAAGTTCTTCCCTCAACAATACATCCGCCTGGAAAACGTAAAAAGCCAGGTTTCATATCATATAGTAATTGTACTAAATCTTTTCGAAGACCATTTTTTCTATTGTTCCAAGTATCTTGCGGGAATAATGAAATCATATCCAGATCGATAGTTCCTGTTCCTTCAAAAGTAAAACGCAATTTTGCTTTTGCTTCTGTGGCTGTTGGGGTAAGCTGAGCGGTATATTCTTTCCAATCTGAAGCAGTAGGAACAATACTTGTTTCGCCTAAAATTTTATTGTCTTTTCCAATGAATTGAATAATTATCTTCGATATATTTCCAGCTTCTTTGGATGCTTTTAGAGTCAAATTGTATTTTGCTCCACTTTTAATTCCCATTCCTCTGAAACCTTCATTGATGATTTCATAGCCTTTAGCATCTTTTACCGTAATTCGGCAATAATTATGATTTGTTCCTTTTTTTGAAAATTGAACAGGAACAGCAATTCCGGATTCGGTATTAAAATTATGTTTGTCACTTTTTGGTTGATTCCACCCCATTAAAGGATCATCAAATTCAAATGAGCGGTTTTTTATCATTTCAGCATACAAACCACCATCGGCAGCAAAGTTGATATCTTCAAAAAAGATTCCATACATCGTTGGCTGAATTTTGGTTATTGTTTTACTGGTGTTTACTTCAAGAGTTGTTTTTTGTGCATTGGCATATATACCATTTAGTAACAGACCGCAAAGGGTTATTTTGGTGATTAAATTCGGTTTCATGTTTTTTATTTTTTTATCAAAATATCTTAGATTCTTAGCGACTTAGTTTCGTAACCTCTTGTTTCACTTTTTCAAATCAATCCATACTTTCATTTTGCCAACGCCTCTGTTTGACCATGAATAATATGGAATTGCTTTTAGTTTAGTGGTTTGAATGGCATTTACTCCTTCCAAAAGGTTGTCTTCTTTAGTTACTTTGAACGTGTCATTGGCATCAATCGTGATTTTGTCAAAGTTGCTTGCATTGTCCATTTCTTCAATGGCATACACGATCGGACCGTATTCTAGAGCTACTTTCCCGATGTTGCCTTCCACTTTGGAATTGGTCACCACTTCTTTTACTTCCATTGGAAAGTCCAGTTTTATGATGTCACCTTTTTTCCATTTTCTGTTAATGGTGATGTATCCATTATCAATTTTGTAAAGAAATGGGATTCCGTTAATAGTTACTGAAGTCACAACTGCAGATGCTGATTTGTAACTGTATAAATCGCCTGGTAAAACTTGATTTCTTGCCCAACCAGGAATTCTTAATTTAAGGGCAAATTCACTTTCTTTTTTGGGAGAAACAGTTAATGCCACTCTGCCATCCCAAGGATAATTCGTTTGTTGTGCGATTTCTAATTCTGTTTTGTCTAATTTGATTTTTGCTGTATTCGAGGCGTATAAATTCACATACACCGTGTTTTTACTTGTGGAATAAATCAATCCCGGAATCGACGGAATAAAACGAATCAAATTTGTTGGGCAACAAGAACAATCAAACCAAGCTTGGCGTGTGCAAGAGCCTCTGTTGTTTTTGTAAACTCCATCTGATTCAAGTGCATTTGGATAGAAAAATTGTTTTCCGTCCAATGAAATACCGGAGATTAAACCGTTGTATAAAGAGCGTTCAATCACATCAAAATAATCGGAATTTCCGGTCATGTTGTGTAATCTGTGGTTCCAATACACATCACCAATAGCTGCACAAGTTTCGTTGTAAGCGGTTAGGTTTGGCAATTCATAATTTTTACCAAAGGCTTCTCCGTCATGTATGGCACCAATACCACCGGTGATGTACATCTTTTTGTTGACCATATTGGTCCACAAAGCATTCACTGCATTCAGATAGTCTTTGTCGTTGTATATTGCGGCAATATCGGTCATTCCTGCATACATGTAAACAGCTCTCACGGCATGTCCCACAGCTTCGTTTTGTTGGATAACGGGAATGTCGTCTTGCGCATAAGCACCGTATAGTTTATGGTTATTTGGATTTCCTCTATTGTCGAGATAGTATTTAGCCAATTTCAAATAGGATTTGTTGTTGGTAATTCTATACAGATTTACCAAACCTGTTTCTACAATTTGATGCCCCGGAACCCCATGAACTTGGTCTAGATTATCTCCAAATGTACGAACCAACATATCGGCAGTTTTGATGGCGATGTCCAAGAAGTTTCTTTTTCCGGTTGCTTCATAATGTACTACCGCAGCTTCTATCATATGGCCAGGGTTGTAGAGTTCGTGGCTGATTTGTAGAGATTCCCAACGCTTTCCTTCTATAACCGGTACCCATGGAGCAGGTGGTTTTGCTGGATTAATGGTTCTCCAAGTGGTCAAATATCCATCCTTTTCCTGACCCACTTTTATAATGGTGATTAAGGAATCTAGTAATTTTTCCAGTTTGGGGTTGGGTTCGCTTATTAAGGTATTCGAAGCTCCTTCGATGATTTTGTACACATCGGTATCGTCAAAAGGCATTTGTCCTTTGACTTCGCCTTTCATTTTTCCGCCGGCAATCAAGAAATTATCCAAACGTCCTTCTTCTTCACATTTGTGAATGGCATATTCGATGGTTTTTTCTTGAACCTTTTTGATGATGGGT
>NZ_DASTTN010000310.1:0-15056 GCF_035760125.1 Flavobacterium sp. | reverse complement strand
CCACTTGCTCCCAAGAAAACGATTAGTGGGAAAATAATAATAATACTCAAAGAATCATATAAGCCATTCATCCATAAATGTTCGCTTCCGCCAATTCTGGGCATTGCCAGAACAACAATCGTTAACAAACTAGCCCAAAAGAAACCATTATTGATGGTTGTCAGTTTTACTATTCGATGCAATAATAATCCCCCAAAGAAAGGAAATAGCAAACGAGAAAAACCAATATGAAGTTGGGCAGGTTCTAGCGACCAACCGCCAATGACATCACCGTTTGGACTTGTTAGCGAAAGATGAATTAAAAGACAACCCGACAAAAATACCAATATGGCAAGTGCTGTATTCGAAAACTTTCTTACGAATAACGCATAAAGAATATTACCTATATACTCAAAGAACAAAGACCATCCAGGTCCATTCAGCGGATGCATTTCTTGCCAACCTCTTATGTCCAGAGATGAGGTTACTGGAATCAATGTAAATCCAATAAGCATAACAATCAATGTTTTCCATATTGGCACTTCATGAATTGTTGGCCACAACACCGAATCTTGAAAATAAAAGCAAATGGCTCCGATAATCATTCCCATAACTACCATTGGTTGCAGTCTGACAAGGCGGATTTTAAAAAAATCGGTGACGCTCATTTTACCCCAACGATCATCATAAGCATAGCTAATAACAAATCCGGAAAGCAGGAAAAAAAAGTCAACCGCAAGATACCCGTGATTTATAATTTGGTCGAGATGACTGGTCGCATGGGCCTCAAAAATATGAAAGGCAACCACCATGATTGCCGCGACACCGCGTAAACCGTCAAGTATTGGATAATGCTTTTTTGAAGTTAAAGAATTAGTTTTTCCCATAAGGATAGAATTATTTTTTTTAAAATGAGGCTGTCCGACAGAGACAGCCTCAAAGATAAACAACTATTAATAACTAATTATGAAGTGTATTTTTTAATATGCATTGGCACTTTTTAAAACTGCCTGTAGATTTTCTTCCGTGAATTTTCCACCAGAAAGCAATATAAATTTACTGATTGGCATATCACCAAGCATCGCCTGCAAAAAGGCTTCAGCTTTTTTCTCTTCCTCAGTTACTGCTTTTTTATTATCACCAGTAAAACTTTTGGTAAGCTGCCCGTATATCGCTTCACTATTAGGAGCATTTTTAAATTCTTTGAACAAAGAGTTACGGGTGAAAACTATCTTGTTAGTTTTAGTAGATTGAATATCGATAGTTTGTTGCAAAGGCAAATCTCTTGAAGAAGCACCCACACGAATATCAAATTTACCGGATTTTATAGCCCAATCGTGTGAAGCTATGCTGTAATAAGCAAAGTCGCGGGACGTTAAGTGAAAGCTAACTGTTTTTTCTTCACCTGGATTTAGCGCTATTTTTTCAAAATGTTTCAATTCATTTTCAGGTCTTGAAGTTTCTGTTGCTTGTTCGTGCACATATAATTCGACTACTTCTTTACCGGCCACTTTACCAGTGTTTTTAACTTTTAATGAAATGATAATATCATCCGTATCTTTTGCAGAGGCAGTGTTGCTTTGAATGTCAGAATAGCTAAAAGTAGTATAGCTCAATCCGTATCCGAAAGGGAAATTAGGTTCAATTTTCTTTTTGTCATAATAACGATATCCAATGTATATACCTTCTCCATAATTGGCATTGCCATCTCTTGATGGAAAATCAATCGCAGTAGGGGTATCTTCCAAACGCATCGGGAAAGTTTCAGATAATTTTCCGGAAGGGTTTACCTTTCCAGTCAGCACATCAGCTATAGCCCCACCACCGGCTTGACCACCCAGATAAGCTTCTACAATTCCCGAAACATCCTTTTTCCAAGGCATAGAAACTGCTGCACCATTCATCAAAACCACTACTACATTTTTATTGACTTTAGCCACGGCTTCAATCAATTTATTGTGACCCACGGGCATATCCATATTTGCTCTGTCATATCCTTCAGATTCATAAACATCTGGTAAACCTGCAAAAACCAAAACCGTTTGGGCATCTTTTGCATTTTGTACAGCTTCAGCAATCAAAGTTTCATTTGTTGATCCATCAGTTGTATACCCTGCCGCAAAGGTTAATGAGGTTCCTTTTGATATTTTTTGCAATTCGTCGAAAGCATTTTCTATTTGGGTTGGCTTTACTTGAGAACTTCCGGCACCTTGGTAACGAGGTGTTTTAGCAAATGCACCAATAATTGCAATTTTTTTAACCGAAGTTGGAAGAGGCAAAATACCGTTGTCATTTTTCAACAAAACAATACATTCCCCACTTACTTGCCTAGCCAATGCATTGTGTTTTGGTTTGTCCACGACTATTCCGGTCTTGTGGCTGTCTTTTGCTTTAAGCGTTACGGCAAGAGTTTCAATTACGATTTCGTCTAATGTGGCTTCCGCTAAGGCGCCGCTTTTTACTGCTTCGATGATTTTTTTGTTGTTAAAACCACCACTTGAAGGCATTTCCAGATTTAGACCCGCTTGAACTCCTAGTGGTCTGTCATTTACAGCTCCCCAATCGGAAACTACAAATCCTTTGAAACCCCATTTTTTCTTTAAAACATCATCCAATAAATATTTATTTTCCGAGGCGTAAACCCCATTCAGTTTATTATAGGAGCACATCACGGTCCAAGGTTGCGCTTCCTTTACTGCCATTTCAAAAGCAGGAAAGTAGATTTCGTTTAAGGTGCGTTCATCAACATTGGAACTGTTGGACATTCTTTCGGACTCTTGATTGTTGGCTGCAAAATGTTTCATAGAAGTTCCTACACCTTGACTTTGCACACCGTTTATAAATGCCGTAGCAATTTTACCCGCCAAAATCGGATCCTCTGAAAAGTATTCAAAATTACGACCACCCAATGGAGATCTTTTCATGTTTACCCCAGGACCCAACAATATCTGAACATCATTAGCTTGCGATTCGATTGCCAATGCTTCGCCCATTTTTTGGGCCAAAGCTGTATTCCATGAGGAAGCTAGAGCGGAGGCAGTAGGAAAACAAGTGGCTGGAACACTATTGGTAAAATCAAAACCCACGGCTTTTCGTAAACCATGAGGTCCGTCTGTCATAAATATAGAAGGAATTCCCAATCTTGGGATTGCTTGTGTTGACCATGCAGTTTCACCAGAGCATAAAGATGCTTTTTCTTCCAGTGTCATTTGTGAAACCAATTTTTTGGCTTTTTCTCTATAATCGGTTGTTTGGGCGAATGCTGTTACAGAAATAAAAATTCCCATAATAAGCAAAAATGTATTTTTCATAATTATAAGTGGTTGGTTTTTAATAAAATGCTATGTGTTAATATGACGCAATGTACATTTAATTTTAATACAAAAAACATTTTTATAAAAAAAAATGGATTTGAATATTGATTTGCATGAAATCATCAGTTTTTTTTGATAATATTTTTTTTTTGAAATCCATTTTTGAAATCCATCAATACTTTTTAGATAATTTTTGTTGTCAAAATAAGTTTCGGTCGTAAAGATTTATTTAGTTTATTTGCTGTATCAAAAATGAACTAAATTGCGTCACAGTAATTTAGAAGAATAACGATACTACAAAGTCATGTTAAAAACACATCTAAAAAACAGTAAAGAGTATCAACCCGGATTGTCTATTGATTGTGTAATCTTTGGTTTTGATGACAATCAACTCAAGGTTTTGCTGATCAAAACAGGCTATGATGACAGTTGGTCTTTGCCTGGCGGATTTGTTTCGATTGATGAAGATATCGACACAGCGGCGGTCAGTATTTTGCAGTCAAGGACAGGTCTTAAAGGTATTTTTCTGAGACAATTTGCCACTTTTGGTAGGGTCAAGAGAAATCAGGACCATTTTAGCAGTGATTCTTTAGCCTATTTTGGAATTCCCCTCGAGGAGGAAAAATGGTATAAGAGTAGGTTTGTGACCATAGGCTATTATGCGTTGGTCAATTTTTCAAAAGCAATTCCACAAGCCGATAATCCTGGTGAAATAGTAGAATGGGTAGATCATCATGAAGTTCCGAAATTGATTTTGGACCATAGGGAAATTTTGGACAAAGCTCTGGAAACTTTAAGAACCGAACTGAATTTAATGCCTGTAGGTTACAATCTTCTTCCAGAGAAATTCACCATACCCGAGCTTCAAAAATTATACGAAACCATATTAGGAAGAACACTCGACCGACGAAATTTTCTTCGAAAAATAACCTCCATTGGTATACTCACCAAACTGGATGAAAAGAAAAGCAACGTAGCACACAAAGCTCCGAATCTCTACAGTTTTGACAAAGACAAATACGAAGAAGTCTTGAAGAATGGTCTGACGCAAGGTTGGTAAAAAATACCATCATTTTAATTTGGGCATGACCTCGTTGCACAGCATTTTGATTTCATAACATCAATTTTGGGCAACGAGGTCGGGCTGTCCACTGTATTCCCAATTAACAAAAACTACGGCAAAAAAGCCTTGTTTTTCTAAATCGGGAGATGCCATTTCCATCCCTCATGCAGTCCCGTTTTCATAACGTCTTTTGGGTTAATCATACTAATTTATTTTCTTCCTTAAATAATTACGACAATTGTAAAAACTGCGTTGAAATGTAAAACTGATGTAGATTCAAAACAAAAATCCTATGGGTATTTGTAATCTTTTTTGATTATTTTTGAAAAAGTGTAAAGCGAAATAAGTTTTCGTCAATCTAACTAATTTAGGATATAAATATTTAGAGTTTGTTTCATATATATAAGTTACCTGCAAGTTTTTTTAAACTTTCTTGAAAACAAACAATAAAAATAAAAAAATGATTAATGGAAAAAATTAATTTATTGGCTACAATTTCTTTAATAGTAATTTCCATCTCATTATTTCTATCATTATTTTTGGTTACAGTCAAAACAGAACATAAATTAAGTAATCGTCTTTTTGCTTTTTTTCTAATTTTATCAGCAATTGATATTAGCGTAAATCTAGGTGATTTGTTTAAAATCCCTTTGAATGCAAGAATTTTTATAACCTCAATTTTTTTCTTACAGCTTCCAACTTTTTATTTATATATCTTATCTGTTTGCTATTCTGATTTTAAGCTAAAACCAAGACATTTAATTCATGCTATAGCTTTTTTAATATCAAATTTAATTTTATTACCTCGCTTTTATGCTGTCAGTCTTGCTTCTAAAATTAGTTTTCTTCAAAAAAGTAGTAGCATGCCAGAAATACAGTTCAATCATATTCTCTTACATATTCAAATGGCAATATATATCATTGCAGCTTTTATGATATTGAGAAAAGCAAAAAAAATATATCTTGAAAATTATGCGGGAGCAAGTATCGAATCACTTAATTGGTTGTTTCAGTTTACTATTGCACTATCAATCTTTTATTGTGTTGCGCTATTAAAAAACATCTTTAAGTTTACAGAATACCCTAATATTTCTGAATGGCTAAAAATTGGACTTCTCATATTTGAACTGATCATCATTTTTTGGTATTTGTTTAAAGCATTAAATAATCCAAGTCTATTTAGAAGTATTGATTCAAAATTAAAACTTGTGCAGCATATAATTTATGAAGAAAAAAAAAGTTCGCCATTAGCTGTAAATGAAAAAGAGTACAATTCAGCGATATTGAAGTTGCAGCAGTATATGATTGAAGAGAAGCCATTTCTGAATCCTTCCTTAACAATTCAAGATGTTTCTGTTGCTATTGAAATTCCTGTTCGCGACTTGTCTCTTCTAATTAATCATAAATTAGAGCAGCATTTTTATGATTTCGTTAATACCTATCGTATCGAAAATGCTATGGATATTTTAAAAGATGTTACAAAAAATAAGGTAACTATTTTAGAAATTCTGTACGATGTAGGTTTTAATTCAAAATCTTCTTTTAATACGGCTTTTAAAAAGTACACTGGTAATACACCGACTTCTTATCGCAAAAGTTTGTAAAACAATGTTTTAGAATTATTCGTACTTGTTTTTTTAAATACTCGTACTTATTTTTAAAAACAAATGCGTTCGACTATTTTCATTCGGTCGCGTAGCGTTAATTTCTCCCACATATTTGTATCGAAATAAATTTCTAACCTAAAACACGATACAATGAAAACTTCATTAAAATTTTTAGCAGCACTATTATTAGTAAACAATTTTTCTTTTGGACAAGACATCTCCAAAAAAATAGATTCAATAATAAAAGATAATTATCGAAAAAACCCTGGCGTAGGTATTAGCGTCGGTTTTATCAAAAATAATAAAGAATACTTTACGGCGTATGGTAACTTGAATGATGAAAGTCAAATTGAAATTAATAAAAATTCCATATTCGAAATCGCTTCTATCACTAAAATTTTAACTTCAAATTTAATTGCACAAGCGGTTATTGATAAAAAAATAAAATTAGATGATTATATCGACGGCTTCCTTCCAAAAGAGTATGTATTGCAAAGAAACCTTAAAAACAAAATAAAAATTTCAGACCTGGCATCGCATCAATCAGGTTTACCTGATATAGATTTTGGAAAGTTAATAGAACTAAATCCGCAACAGCCTGTAAGTAGTGTAACTGAAGAAACATTGGCTACAATAATCAATAATTGTAGTGAACTAAAAGATTATGGTAAATATCGTTATTCTACGATTGGTTATACTTTGCTCGGACAAATACTAGAAAAAGTATATAACAAGAGCTACGATGAAATTATTAGAAGCAAAATAATAGATCCGTTGCATATGGCAAATACATTAACTACGAATTTTAATGTAATAAACAGAACAGTTGGTCACAACCCCGAAGGTTGTATCCAAGAATTCTTCAATTGGAATGTTACAGCATCTGCCGGATTAGTAAAATCTAATGCTTCTGATATGGTTACGTTTTTAAAAGCAGTTTTAAATAAAGAAACTACAATAGGTAAAGCTGCCATAATTACAGAAAAAATTTTCTATAAAGATGATAAAAGAGAAATGGGATTAGCTACAAATATCATGACAGATGATAAAAATACACTTTATCAAAAATCGGGAGATTCTATGGGACAATCTTCGATTATATGTTACAATAGAGCTGAAAATTGGGGTATTATAATACTTCTAAACCAAAGAAACTCAAAAATGAGACAAAACCTCCTGAATGAAATTTATGAGACAGTTTTGAAATAAATAAAACTGTGCCCGAAACGGCAAATAATATCCTGAAAATAGAAAGTAAAAAGAAACTCCATTATTTTAATGGAGTTTCTTTGTGGCCCTTACAAGAATCTGTTTGCGAACCATTTTATGCAGGATTTGAAGAAGTTAGCGTTAAAATTTCAATGTTTTAAGAAGGTCATTGGCTTTTAAAGTTTATTTCCGGCTTTTTCATACACTATCTATACTTTATCTATACTTTATCTATGTGGATTGTCTCGTCCTAAAATAACTACATTTATTTGAAAGCATAAATGATTTTTATTGAGTATAATTCTTATATTCGTTAAAAATTAGAATTTAAATTCAAGCCTCAAACTTAAATGAAAATGGGAATGTTTGAAGAGATTCTATGAAAAACAAACGTTAGTCGATGGTAATTTTACATCCGACCGTTATAATCGGACACACGCATTCCTATTAATAATTTTTAATACATAAATGAAACATTTTTTTAGACAAACCTGTATTGCCTTTACGATTTTATTTATCTCATACAACTCTTTCGGACAAAAAAAAGACAGCTATGCAACCAAAATTGACAGCCTAATTCAAGTAACAAATCCAAGAAGCTTTAACGGGGTTGTTTTTATTCAACAAAATGGGAAAATAAAATATGAAAAAGCATACGGTTATTCTGATTTCAATAAAAAATCAGTATTGAAAATTTCTGATAGATTTTCTACAATGTCAATAGCCAAACAAATTACAGCAACACTTATTTTACAAGAAGTAGAAAAGGGAACAATTGATTTACAAACACCTATCCGTAAATATTTGCCAGATTTTAAATATTCTTGGGCGGATACTATAACTGTTCATCAATTACTTAACAATACCTCGGGTTTGAATAGTGAAGATATGGACAAATCTTTAAAATTTAAACCGGGAGCTGCTTTTAATTATTCTAATATTGGCTATTATGTAGCAGGGCAGGTTCTTGAAAAGCAAAGTCACAAGAGTTTTCAGGAGTTAGTAACTGCCTTGTTCAAAAAGTGTAAAATGACCAACAGTTATTACCCTAACGAGATCAATAATAAATTTTTGACAAAAGGGCACACCATAAAAAAAGATGGCACTTATAAATTCAATGAAAAATTAAATTTTGACATTCATAATTATTTTGGAAGCCATTTAATTGTTTCAGCTCCTGATTTAGCAAAGTGGAACGAATGTTTACACAATGGCAAATTATTAAAACCCGTTACTTATAAAATGATGACTAGTTATTCCATCACCAATACTCATAAGCTTTTTAGTGAAAAACCTATTGGGTATGGGTATGGGCTGCGAATAAACGATAAAGACAGCATAATGGAAATTGGACACACGGGTTTTCATCCAAGCGAAGGATTTACAGCTGTCAATTTATATTATCCAAAAACGAAAACCAGCGTTATTGTTATGGAAAATCAAGCGAACGAAAATTTTGATATTGCTTACTATTTTGAGCAGGAAATTAGAAAAATTATCAAAGAAAGTAACCTTTTAAAATAAGACTCTTGTATGAAAAAAATACTATTGTTGCTGTGCATTTCCCTTCTTTCGGTTCAGACATTTGCACAGACTTCGGCTGAACTTCGAAAAAAAATAGAGCAAATAATTTCCACAAAAAATGCCACTGTCGGAATTGCTGTCAAAGGAATTGAAGATAAAGACACGTTAAGCATCAATGGTAATTTAGCGGCTCCGATGATGAGCGTTTTTAAATTTCACATTGCATTGACGGTATTAGATCAGGTTGATAAAGGGAATTTAAAATTAGAACAGCAATTTTTCATCAAAAAAGAAGATTTGCTTCCGGAAACCTGGAGTCCTATGAGGGACGAATTTCCCGATGGAAATATCAATTTGACTTTGGATCAATTGCTAAGATATACCGTTTCGCACAGCGATAATAATGGCTGTGATATCCTTTTGAAAATTATTGGCGGAACGGAAGCGGTTCAAAAATTCATTCATAAGCAGGGTATTAAAGATTTTACGATAAAAGTGAATGAACAGCAAATGACAAGCTGGGAAAATCTGTATGTAAACACAACAACGCCTATTGCAACAACTGCACTGCTTGAAAAATTTTACAAAGGCGAAGTCCTGAAAAAAGCCACCACAAAATACCTCTACCAAATAATGGTCGAAACTTCAAGAGGAATTACCTGGATGAAAGCAGGGCTTCCAGAAAACACCGAATTGGCGCATAGAACTGGAATTTCAGGAACGAATGATGAAAATCTGCGTGTTGCATTGAATGATGTTGGCATTGTAAAACTTCCTAATGGGAAACATTTTATTCTTTCTGTTTACCTGAAAAATATTACTGAAAAAAGAGAGGATACCGAAAAAATAATTGCTGATATTACAAAGGCTGTTTGGGAGTATTATGTAAAAAAAACATAACTGCGATTAACGCAAGCATCTGTATGCATTTGCAAGTTCTGAATTATTATTACTTTATGTTAGACTAAACTACTATACTTCGATCACAAATAATCTTTAAAGATCATATTAGAGAAATTAGATTTTTATTAAATATACCTTATTAGGTATTTGAACCTCTTATTGCCTGTGATTACAGCTTTTTTTTTACATAAAAAATATCAAATTTTTAGAGCCAAAAAAACTCCAAAATCATTTGATTTTGGAGTTTTTTAAATTTTGTGGCCTTACGAACCTGTTTATGAACCACCTTATACAGGATCTGAAGAAGTTAGCGCTAAAAAAATTAATGTTTTAAATTAATCGATTGTTTCTAAATTATCCAAGTCTGGTAACCTATAAAATTTCATTTCATTAAATTTCATGTATTTACATATAAACTCTAAAGTTTCAATTCTTGTCGGATAATTGTAGGTCAAATTTTTAAAAGGTCTGTGGCTGTATAAAATAAATATTTTATTCTTGGCATCATCTAATAATTCCAAAATATAAGGAACGCTAAAATGAATATGGCTATCATCAATATCAAAAGCATAAAGAAATTTAGAATTTCTAAAACAACAACCCTCCTTTTCAGGGCATCTCCGCAAAAGCTCTTTTTCTGATAACTTTATATTTGGGTGATAACGCCTCATCAATTGCATCAGATCGTTCCGTGACCTGTAATTTCTTGATCTTCCTTTTGCAATTCAAGTAGTTTTTTGATTTGAGGTGCACCAATAGAATCAATTCTGTAAACACAAAAAGTAGCTTTCGAATTGTGTTTTTTCAAGACTTTATCGGCATCAAACCATTCATCTACATAAGTATTATCAAAAGAAATAACTACCCCCTCCTTATATGATTTTGGTTTTTTTTGCTTTATTTTAGCAAGAAATTAATGCTAAAAACGAGGATGTTATAAAAGTTTTAAATAAAGATAATTTCATTGATTACTTTGTTTAATTAACGGATAAAATCGATATTCAAATGTGATCTTTTTTGCTTCTTTAATTTTATGTATTCGATTTTTAATAAGCTACTTAGTAATTTTTTAAAATTAAAAGGCGACAATATCTTCACTGGCTTTGTATACAAATAACGAAAACAATAATCAATTTAATCTTTTTCTATAAATCTTCAAAAAACAGTAAGAAACAAATGCTTGATTGTGTGCTTCTTGGGAATGGGGGATATTTATCAGAATCTATTCAGTTGGGCTTGTTTCGAGTGAAAACTACTTTGCAAAAGAGAAATATAAATAAAGATTTTTAGTAATTTTAATTGTTTAATGTTTAATTTTCAGTAGATAATGAGTGATTTGTTTTTTTAGAGTTCATTTTTATTCATTCACTCTCGTTACTTTTGAATACAATCAGTATCAACCAAATTATTATAAAATGATAGTTTCTACTCTATTGATTTCTAATACTAGATTTGTAAAAAAAAAGTTTTTACCTTTCAATAAAGAAAATAGAAAGATTTGTCTTCAATTTATAATTGGTGCTTTCTTTATTGGATTGGGAATTTGGTTTATAAAGCACGAAACGCCAGAAATAATTCAAATAAAACATGCCATAAGCAATGCTACTTTGCTTTGGGTTTTTGTGGGTTTATTTATCACGATATTGTATTTTATTTTACAAGGATTGTTGTATGTTGCTTCATTTTCTGCAATAAATGCCAAAATAGTTCTAAAAGACGGGATTATCCTCTTCTTAAAACGAAATTTCATTAGTGTTTTTCTACCTGCTGGCGGATTTTCATCTTTATTTTTTTTCAATAATGCCATCGAAAAAAAAGGAAACACAAAGATTCAAATTAATTTGGCATCAAGTATTTATGCTTTTATTGGTATTCTTTCCGTAGTTCTTGTTGCAATTCCTGTTTTTATTTATACTTTTTTAAAAGAAACTATTGGTACAAATGATTGGCATGCGCTACTATCAATTATTGTATTTATAATAGTATTGATTTTACTATATCGTTCTCTCATTACAAAAGGATATATGTATAAATTATTGACAAAATGGTTTCCCAAAACCGAAATCTTTTTAAATGATATAGAGAATCAAATAATTGACAAAAGAAAATTTTTTATAGCGGTTTTTTATTCTGTTCTAATTGAAATTGTTGGGATTGCTCATTTGTATGTAGCAATGATCGCATTGCATTTTGAACCATCACTTTTAGTCGCTTCAATTGGTTATATTATTTCAGTAATCTTTTTAATTATATCTCCATTTATGCGTGGTCTTGGTGCTGTTGAAGCCTCAATGAGTTATATTTTAATCCGTTATGGTTTTGGTAATGTGGATGCTATAGCTATTACTTTTCTATATCGAGTTTTCGAATTTTGGACACCTTTGTTCGCAGGAATACTGATTTTTGCATCAAAAATAAACAAGATATTAATGCGTATCATTCCAGCATTCCTTTTATTGGGGTTGGGTATAATAAACATAATTTCGGTTTTAACTCCAGCAATAAACAACCGTTTAGAAAACCTAAAAAATTATTTACCATTGGAAGCCATTCACGCTTCAAATTATTTAGTTTTTACTTCGGGGCTATTTCTGTTGGTTACTGCCTCTTTTATGCTCAAGGGATTGCGCATGGCTTGGTGGTTTGCAGTTGTGTTGTCTATAATTTCTTTCGTTGGGCATTTAACCAAAGCTATCGATTATGAAGAAGCTATTATTGCCTTTGTTGTAATCCTAATGCTGATAGTAACCCGAAAAGAATATTACGTAAAGACCAATCCAAAACTTAGTTTATTAGGATTAGAAACTTCCATTTTAAGCATAATTGCTGTATTGGTTTATGGGACTATTGGATTTTATTTTTTAGATAAAAAACACTTCGACATTAATTTTAGCATATTTCAATCCATCAGATACACATTACAGAACTATTTTTTGGTAGGCAGTTCTAATCTAGTTCCGTTAGATAGTTTTGCCAATCATTTTCTAATGTCTATAAAAATTAGTGGTTTTTTGTCCCTTGGTTTTTTAATCTACGCATTAACAAATCCATACGTTAGTATAAAATCAATTACTGATGAAGAAAAAGAATTGGCAAATGAATTAATTGAAAAGTATGGAAATTCAAATCTGGATTATTTTAAAACTTATTTTGACAAACTGCTTTTTATTTCACAAAGTAAAACTGCTTTTATATCGTACAGATTAGCCGGAAATTATGCTGTTGTACTCGAAAACCCTGTGGCACAAAATGAGCCGGAAATGAAAAGTTGTATTGTCGAATTTGATAATTTTTGTTACGAATGTGGATTAAAAAGTATCTATTATAGAATTTTAGAGAAAGACTTAAGAATGTATGAAGCATTACATAAAAAACACTTTTTTCTTGGTCAAGAGGGGATAGTGAATCTATCTGAATTTAGCTTGGAAGGGAGTAGTAAAAAATCGTTGCGAAATGCTATGAATAAAATTGCAGAAAACGGATTTAAAACAGTGATATATCAACCACCCATAAAAGAAGGAATTTTACAAAAACTGGAAGCAGTCAGTAATGAATGGCTAAAAGAAACAAAGAGAACCGAAATTATTTTCTCTCAAGGCTTATTTAATATTGAAGAATTAAAAAATCAAACCATAATAACGGTTGAAAACAAGGAAGAAAAAATAATTGCCTTTCTGAATATTATTCCAGACAGCGTAAAGGGAGAGGCAACGTATGATCTTATTCGTAAAACAGTTGATGCCCCAAATGGTATAATGGATTTCATTTTGATAGCCCTCTTTAATTATTTGAAATCGAAAAATTACACAACAATTAATTTAGGATTAGTTCCAATGAGTGGTATTGATAATCCAAAAACCATTCAAGATAAATCAATGAAATATGCTTATGAAAAAGTAAAATCGTTTTCGCATTATAAAGGATTGAGAAAATTTAAAGAAAAATTTTCACCCGCTTGGTACAATCAATATGTGATTTTTTCAGACGATTATGATTTGATACAAATGCCTAGGATTTTGTCTAAAGTTATTAAGCCATAATGCACTTCTATTTGCAATTAGTTTTAAAAACACACCGAATGAAAAAACTTATTTTAGCCATCATAATTACAATGGCATCTGTTCTAAATACTAAAGCATTGGCAAATGATGTTGTCAATTACGGTTCATTTGGAAATGTAACGATATACAAACCAACAGGCACACCAAAAACATTTGTACTTTTTATCTCGGGTGATGGTGGGTGGCATCAAGGGGTTGCCGATATGGCAAAAAATATTGCAAAACAAGGCGCGATGGTTACGGGTGTAAACATCCTTACTTACTATAAAAATATCAAAAAAGAGAAAGTAAAATGTTATTATCCAGCGGGTGATTTTGAAAATTTGAGTTTAGAAATTCAAAAAAGATATCATTTTCCTAATTATTTCAAACCTATTTTGGTTGGCTATTCTGCTGGAGCAACATTAGTTTATGGCGCTTTAGCACAAGCGCCCGCCAACACTTTCAAAGGAGCGGTTGTAATGGGTTTTTGCCCTGATATTGAATTAGACAAGACCTTATGTAACGGAACGGCATTAACAACAAAAGTTTTAAAAGCTGGGAAGTCTTTTTATCTAAATCCTAGCGAAAAACTATCGGAACCATTTATTGTGCTTCAAGGGATTAGAGACCGTGAATGTCCATATGCAGATGCGATAAAATATATGAAAGAAGTCAATACAGAACAATTAATTATGCTGCCGAAAGTCGGTCACGGTTTTTCGGTAACAAAAAATTGGTTGCCACAATTTATTACAGCTTATAAAAAAATTCAAGATACCCCAACTTATGCAGAAAGGAAAGTCATAGAAAATAAAGTAAATCAGCCACAAAATTTTCAAACCTATCAAACAGACTTGCCGCTGACAATAATTCATTCAGATACAAAAGAAAATTTGCCGCTTGCTTTTATGATTTCTGGTGATGGTGGATGGACCAGTTTTGACCAAAAACTAGGAGAGCAATTTTCAAAAGAAGGAATTCCGGTAATTGGGTTAGATGCACAAAACTATTTTTGGAATGTAAAAACACCGCAAAAAAGCGCTTTAGATATTTCAAAAGCAATCAATCATTATTTGAAGCAATGGAATAAGAAATCATTTATTTTAGTGGGTTATTCCTTTGGTGCTTCAGTTATTCCATTCATAGCAAATAATTTTCCAAATGAATTAAAAGAAAAAATAAAAGGAGTGTATAGTTTATCCCCCAACGAAACTGCTGATTTTGAAATTCATCTTTTAGATATGATGAGTGTAAATTTAATTGAAAAATATAATGTTATAGCTGAAATCAATACAATTAAATTACTGAATCCAGTTTGTTTTTTTGGCAATGAAGAAAGTGAAACTGTTAGTAAAAAGTTTGAAGCATCAGGGGCAAAAGTAATTACATTGCCAGGGAACCATCATTTTGACAA
>NZ_DASTTN010000309.1:0-9097 GCF_035760125.1 Flavobacterium sp. | reverse complement strand
ATATATTTAAGAAATCTCTCAAATATATAGAATTTTTAGTACTAATTAATGATGAAGTGAGGCTTATTTAGAACAGGTAAGAATCTGGGATGGAGGTGCCATTTTTTAGAATTTTCTTTATTTTTCATCTGGAAAGAATCAAAAAAGCATAAAAAAAGAGGTTATCTATTTTGAGACAGCCTCTTTTTGCTTGATTGGTTTTGAATTAATATGCACTCTTCATTTTATTCTTTATTTCTTCCAAACAAAGGTTATTGATACTTCCTTCATGCGTGTGTTTAGTTTCTTTAGGAGATTGATAGGTTCCGTTCTCCAATTGTTCCGCAACAGCTTTGTAAGCATCTCTAAAAGGCATTCCAGCTACAACCATTTCGTTTAAAGTATCGACCGTAAAGAGGTAATTGTATTTTGGGTCATTCAAAATATTGTCTTTTACCGTTATGTCTTTGATAGAGAAAATAGCAATATCCAAACAAGCTTTCAAGTTTTGAATAGCAGGGAACAATCCTTCTTTCAAGAGCTGTAAATCCCTGTGGTAACCGCTTGGAAGGTTATTGGTTATCAAAGTGATTTCATAAGGCAAGGCTTGAATCTTATTACATTTACCGCGAATCAATTCGAAAACATCAGGGTTTTTCTTGTGTGGCATAATACTGGAACCGGTAGTAAGATGCGATGGTAAACCGATGAAATCAAAATTTTGACTCATATATAAACATACGTCCATAGAGAATTTAGAAAGCGTAGCAGCCACACTGCTCATTGCGAAAGCGACTGTCTTCTCTGATTTCCCACGACTCATTTGTGCGGCAACCGAATTGTATATTAAGGTTTCAAAACCTAATTCTTGTGTGGTATAAGTTCTGTTGATTGGGAATGAACTTCCGTAACCAGCTGCTGAGCCCAACGGATTTTGGTCAACGATTTTCAAAGCGGCATTCAGCATTGAGATGTCGTCAATCAAGGTTTCTGCATAGGCTGAAAACCACATTCCGAAAGAAGATGGCATTGCAATTTGAAGGTGTGTGTAACCTGGCAACAATACGTTTTGATGTTTCTCTGCCGATTCCATCATTAAATCAAAAAGCGTTTTTACCTGCTCTTTCAATTCTTTGACCACATCTTTTAAGTACAAATTTACATCGACCAAAACTTGATCGTTACGGGAACGTGCGGTGTGGATTTTTTTTCCGGCATCGCCAAGTTTTGCCGTCAGTAAATATTCGATTTTAGAGTGAACATCTTCAAAACTGTCTTCGATTTCGAAATTGCCTTTTTGAATGTCGGCAATGATGTCTTCCAGTGCCAAAACCAGAGAATCGGTCTCAGAATCGGTTAAAAGCCCGATTTGGCCCAACATTTTAGCATGAGCAATGGAGCCTAAAGCATCATATTTGGCCAAAACCAAATCAAGTTCTCTATCGTTTCCTACCGTAAAATGTTCAATTTGCTTGTCGGTTGGTATTCCTTTTTCCCAAAGTTTCATAATTGGATTTTTAGATGTTTGGATTGTTAGATTTTTAGACCTAAACTTTTGTTGTTATGTGTTTTTTAGCCCCGATAGCAGTGAAAATCCTTGTGGGCCGGGGTTCGGCACACAAGATTGCAGCGTATAGCGGGATTAGCTCCTAAAAACTATTTTAGTTCTTTAAAAAGTCTCCAAGTATTTTGATGTACAATTGGATTCCTTCTTCAATTTCGTTTACATATATAAATTCGTCTGCCGAGTGAGACCGCAGGGATTCTCCCGGGCCAAGTTTCAAGGACTGACAGCTCAAAACCGACTGATCCGAAAGGGTAGGCGAGCCATAGGTTGTTCTTCCCAATGCGATTCCGGCTTGTACCAAACCGTGTGAAACTGGAATGGACGAGGCGTTCAAATGCATCGAACGCGGTGTTATTTGCGCAGTTAGATTCTTGTTGACTGTTTCTAAAATCTCGACATTGCTATAACAGTCATTGACACGAATATCAACCACTAAATGGCATTCGGCTGGAACTACGTTATGTTGCTTTCCTGCATTGATTTGGGTTACGGTCATTTTTACTGGTCCTAAAACTTCCGATACTTTCTCGAATTGGTAGCTGTTGAACCATTGGATAGCAGGTATTGCATTGTAAATTGGATTGTCAGGGTTATTGTGAGCCGCGTGGCTTGCAGTTCCTTTTACGACAACATCGAGTACTAATAAGCCTTTTTCGGCCACAGCCAATTGCATTAATGTAGGTTCGCCAACAATGGCGCAATCCAACTCAGGTAAATGTTTCAAAACACTGTTAAGGCCTTTTTTGCCACTGCTTTCTTCTTCGGCAGAGGCTACCATCACAATATTGTGGGAAAGGTTTTCTTTGGCATAAAAATAAACAAAAGTCGCCATAAGGGAAACCAAACAGCCTCCTGCATCATTACTGCCCAATCCGTATAATTTACCGTCTTTTTCGATGGCTTTGAACGGATCGTTCGTGTAACCTTGATTCGGTTTTACGGTATCGTGATGGGAGTTGAGTAACAGTGTTGGTTTGGATTTATCAAAATGCTGATTGAAAGCCCAAATATTATTATTTTCCCGCTCGAATGGAATGCTGTTTTGCTTGAACCAATTTTCGATTAAAAGCGCTGTTTGATCTTCTTCACTCGAAAAGGAAGGAGTTTCAATAAGTGATTTTAATAACGCAATGGCTTCTTGTGTTAGGGTTTCTATGTTTTTCATATTTTTCTACTGAGACCTAATAAGCTTTTAAAACTTGTTAGGTCTGTTAGTGTTTTTATAATTCAATGCTGGTGTGCACAACTTCAGAATTTTGTAACATTCTGTGGTGACCAATTTTTATTTTCTGAACACCTTTGGACAAGCTGTTGAAACAGTTGTCTAATTTAGGAATCATCCCTGAATGTATCGCTTTTTCGGCTTTTAATTTGGCGTATAATTCGTGGTTGATTTGTTCGATTACTGAACTGTCATCCTCGGCATCATACAAAACTCCCGGTTTTTCGAAGCAATAGGTCAAAGTAACTTCAAATACTTCAGATAATGCGATGGCCAATTCACTGGCAATCGTATCGGCATTGGTGTTCAATAATTGTCCTTTTCCATCGTGTGTGATGGCGCAAAATACAGGTGTTATACCGCTTTTTAGCAATGTTTCCAATAAAGGGGTATTCACTTTTTGAACATCGCCCACAAAACCATAATCAATTGTTGGGTGATTTCTTTTTGTTGACAAAATCAAATTACCATCGGCACCCGAAAATCCTACGGCGTTGGTATTGTTTGCTTGTAATTGTGCAACTACATTTTTGTTGATTTCACCCGCATAAATCATCACTACCACATCCAGCATTGGGGCATCTGTAATACGGCGTCCATCTATCATTTGAGGAACTAATCCAATACTTTGAGCCATTTTAGTTGCCGATTTTCCGCCACCATGAACAAGTATTTTATATCCTTCAATTTTAGAAAAATCAGCAAGGAACTGTTTTAATTCTGATGAATTGTCGATGATGTTACCACCAATTTTAATGATTGATAATGGAGTCATTATTATTTGTTTAATTTTTTCAAAATTTTCTGTAGAACCAATTGAGCCGAATACGTTCTGTTATTGGCTTGTTGAATTACAATAGAATTTTCGCTGTCGATTACTTCATCAGTCACAATTACGTTACGTCTAACTGGTAAACAATGCATGAATTTGGCATTGTTGGTCAGTTTCATTTTATCGGCTGTAATTGTCCAATTTGGATCTGAATTAGTGATTTTTCCGTATTCTTTATAGTTGCTCCAGTTTTTGGCATATATAAAATCGGCATTTTCAAAAGCTTTGTCTTGGTCGTACTCGATTTTAGAATCTTTGGTGATTTCTGGGTTGAGTTCGTAGCCTTCTGGGTGTGTAATCACAAAATCCATTTCGGTTTGCAATTGCATCATTTCTACAAATGAATTGGGAACAGCTTGAGGCAATGCTCTAGGATGAGGAGCCCACGAAAGAACTACTTTTGGTCTGTGTTTGGTTTTGTTTTCCTCCATTGTGATTGCATCAGCAAGGGATTGCAGCGGATGTCCTGTGGCACTTTCCATATTTAGGATAGGTACTGTGGCATATTTCAAGAAACCATTCATTACTGTTTCGGCATTGTCTTTCTCTTTGTCAACCAAACCTGCGAAAGCTCTGATGGCAATAATATCGCAGTATTGTGAAACCACTTCAGCCGCTTCTTTGATGTGTTCAGAAGCACCTTGGTTCATAATGGTTCCGTCTTCAAACTCGAGAGTCCAGCCTTCACTGCCAAAGTTCATTACCATCACGTTCATACCCAAGTTTAGTGCCGCTTTTTGTGTACTCAAACGAGTTCTCAAACTCGAATTGAAAAACAACATTCCCAAGGTTTTGTTTTTTCCCAGTTTCTTGTTTTTAAGCGGATTTTTTTTGATTTTTATGGCTTGCTTCACCCATTTTTTGAGCGAATCTATTTCTTTTATAGAAGTGTAGTTCATAGCTTTTTGTTTAGTTTATTCGTTTATTTGTTTAATCGATTAATCGAATTAACGATTAACCAAATGAACATTTTTACACAATCTTTGTAAAAGCAATTTCATTATTCAATGCTTTCAACATAAAATTATCTTCGAGTCCATTCACAATCCAAGTTTCAATATTAGCATCCTTGGCAATGGCAGCCGAATCGATTTTGGATTGCATGCCACCTGTTCCGTGAGATGATTTTTTGTCACCTATTTCCTTTTGCAACAGTGATAAATCGGTTACAAGTTCTATCGTTTCCGGCACTTCATCGTGAATTGACGATTTGGTGTAAATTCCGTTGGTGTTGGTGGCAATTATCAGAATATCAACATTTAACAAAACAGCTGCCAATGCCGCCAATTTATCATTATCCCCAAATTTGATTTCATCTGTTGCGACAGTATCATTTTCATTGATAATCGGAATGTAATTATTTTTGACTAATACATTAATGGTATTTACTATGTTGACTTTCGATTGTTCTTTTTCAAAATCAGAATATGACAACAAACATTGCGAAGTGAGCAGTCCCAAATCACTGAAGTTTTCGTGATAAATCCGCATCAAATGAGGCTGACCAATCGAGGCCAAAGCTTGTTTTACAAAAACATCTTCGTCTTGATTTTCCAGTTTTACGAATTGTTTGGCAGCAGCAATCGCTCCTGAACTCACAATGATAAACTCATATTTGTCTTGTAAAGCGGCAATTTGCATTCCAATATCCTCAATCTTTCCTCTCGAAATGTGATTGGTTTCTTTGGTTAAGGTGTTGCTGCCTAACTTTAATAGTATTCTTTTTTTAGTCATTTTTTTAGTCTCTAAGGTTCTGAGTTGCTAAGATCCTAAGTTTCCTCTTTGAATCTGAAGTCAACAATCTGCAATCTAAAATCTATCCCGATAATTATAGGAACTGCAATCTTCCTATCGAATCTGTCCATCACCATAAACATACCATTTATTGGTGACCAAATGCTGTAATCCAATTGGCCCCCGTTGATGGAGCTTATCGGTACTGATTGCCAATTCTCCGCCAAGACCAAATTGACCACCATCAGTGAATCGGGTAGAGGCATTTTGATATACTGCTGCAGAATCTACATTTTCCATAAATTCTTGGGCAACGGTATCATTTTGAGTAATTATAGAAGCCGAATGGCCTCCACAATATTTGTTTATTTTTTCAATTGCTTCTTCATCAGAATTTACGATTCCAATAACAATTTTATAATTCAAGAATTCTTCGTACCAAATTTCCTCGTTTTCAATTGTAGGCACCTGAGTCGCATTTGCGAAAGCGGTATCTCCTAAAATTTCAACATTATATTTTTTTAATTCAGCTACCAATTCCGTTGCGAAAACTTGCCAATTAGGTAATTTAGTATCAATCAAAACCTT
Organism: Flavobacterium sp.; assembly: GCF_035760125.1. Classification (GTDB taxonomy): domain Bacteria; phylum Bacteroidota; class Bacteroidia; order Flavobacteriales; family Flavobacteriaceae; genus Flavobacterium. Next base: position 3,175 of record NZ_DASTTN010000309.1, on the reverse strand, counting down.
GTCTAAAGCATTACAAACACCAATATTGGTTGTTTTTCCGTTGATGATAATGTCAAGTGCTTTTTTCAAATCGGCTTCTTGATTTACGTAAACAAAGTTATTGCCTCGTCCGCTTACTATAACAGGACAAGTAGCATGTTTTTTAGTAAATTCAATTAATTTTTCACCACCGCGAGGTACAATTAAATCGACTTTTTGTGTTGGTTTTTCTAAAAATGCTTGAGTTTCGGCACGGTTGTAATTCAAGTATTCTACCCAATTTGTATCAATTTCATTTTCCTCTAAAGCTTGGTGCCAAAGAGAAACAATTTTCAAATTGGATAACAAAGATTCTTTTCCTCCTTTCAATAAGATTTTATTTCCGGATTTGAATGCAATTCCTCCCGCTTCAACCGTTACATCAGGACGGGATTCATAAATAATCATTATTGTTCCGAAAGCAGCTGTTTTATTGGTTACTTTCATTCCGTTTTCATGAGTGAAATCAAAACGAATTTGCCCGACAGGATCTTCTTGGCTAGCCAATTGTTGCATAGACAAAATCATTCCGTCAATTTTGGCATCATCAACCAATAAACGTTTCTCCATAGCCAAATCCTCTCCAGAATAATTATTTAAATCCTGTTGATTAATCGCTTTAATGTTGGCTCTTTCTTGTTCTAAGAGTACAGCCATTCGATTCAGAACCGCGTTTCTTTTTTCTATGGATAATAAATGACTCATTGGTTTTTTGGTTATTGGTTAGCGTTTATGCTTTTAAAAAAAGAATAAACTTTTGCTTAATTTATTTGGTAACCTTTGTCAAAGTTAAAAACCTTGACAAAGGTTTATTGAAAAATTATGCTTTCAATTCAGCTAAGCTTTCTTTCAAAGCAATTATAAAAGTATCGATAGCTTCTTTTTTTACCGTCAAAGGAGGAAGAATTCTCAATAGATTTTTATTGTTGGCACTTCCTGTGAAAATAAATTTTTCGATAATCAGTTTTTTACGTAAGGCAGCCACTTCAAAATCAAATTCTACTCCCAACATCAATCCTTTCCCTTTTACTTTAACAACTTCAGGAACTTGTTTGATGGCTTCAAGGAAATAAGCGTAAACGTCATTTACATTGTCTATCAATTTTTGTTTTTCGATTACATCCAAAACTGCGATTCCAGCTGCACAGGAAAGGTGACTTCCTCCAAAGGTAGTTCCCAGTAATCCATGACTAGCGGTGAATTTTGGAGCAATTAAAATACCACCAATTGGGAAACCATTCCCCATTCCTTTGGCAAGCGTAATAATGTCCGGTTTGATATTATGGTGTTGAAAAGCGAAAAACTTCCCGCTTCTTCCATAACCCGATTGTACTTCGTCCAAAATCAAAACTGCTTCGTATTGGTTACAAAGTTTTTCTAATCCTTGGAAAAATTCGGTTGTTCCTTCGTCCAATCCGCCAACACCTTGTATTCCCTCAATAATAACAGAACAAACATCTCCTTTTTTCAATTCGGCTTCCACCAAATCAAGGTTGTTTAAAGGCAAAAAAGTAACCACTTGCTGCGCATTGATTGGAGCGACAATTTTTTTGTTGTCAGTCACAGCGACTGCAGCCGAAGTTCTTCCGTGAAAAGAGTTGTCAAAAGCAATCACTCTAGATTTTCCGTTGTGGAAAGAAGCCAGTTTCAATGCATTTTCATTGGCTTCAGCCCCAGAACTGCACAAGAATAAGCTATATTCTTCGCATCCTGAAAGTTTGCCTAATTTCTCTGCCAATTCCACCTGCAATGGATTTTGAATGGCATTCGAATAAAACCCGAGGTTATCCAATTGATTTTTCAATTTGGCTACATAATCAGGTTGTGTGTGTCCAATGGAGATTACTCCGTGGCCACTATATAAATCTAAATATTCTACACCGTTTTCGTCTGTAATTGTGCAATCAATGGCTTTTACAGGAGTGATGTTGTATAATGGGTAAACGTCAAATAAGTTCATTTTTTTTAGTTTTTGGTTGATTGTTGCTGGTTGTTGGTTAAGTTGTTGCTTCCATCAACTATTGACCAACAATCATCAACTTAATATTAAAATCCGCTTGGTTTCAAATGCAATCCCGTACTTTCTTCCAATCCAAACATCAAATTCATGTTTTGAATGGCTTGTCCCGAGGCGCCTTTGACTAAATTGTCGATTACCGAGGTAATCAAAATCCGGTTTCCTTTTTTTACTAAACTAATAATGCATTTATTTGTCTGAACCACCTGTTTCATATTGATACCAGTTGTGGTAACCGTTACAAAAGGTTGGTTTTTATAGAACGCTTCGTATTTAGCCACAAGATTCTCCAGTCTTTCGTTACAATTGGTGTATAATGTTGCAAAAATTCCTCTTGGAAAATCCCCTCTATTTGGAATGAAAAGCAATTCGTTTTTGAAATCATCCTGCAATTGATGTAAACTTTCTGAAATCTCTCCCAAATGTTGGTGATCAAAAGCCTTGTAATGCGACATATTGTTGTTTCTCCAACTAAAATGCGAAGTTTCCGAAAGTCCAACTCCAGCTCCAGTGCTTCCTGTTGTGGCGTTGATGTGAACATCGCTATTCAATAATTTGGCTTCAGCCAAAGGCAATAAAGCTAATTGAATCGCAGTGGCAAAACAACCCGGATTGGCGATAAACTGAGCGTTTTTAATCGCTGCTTTATTCAATTCCGGTAAGCCGTAAATGAATTTTTTACCGTCAAAAATTTCATCTTTATGCAATCTGAAATCATTTCCTAAATCAATGATTTTGGTATGGCTCGCAAACTGATTTTCGGTCAAGAATGTTTTCGATTTCCCGTGTCCTAAACACAAGAAAACCACATTTACATTAGGGTTTACAGCATCGGTAAAGTTCATTTCGATATCACCCAACAAATCGTGATGCGCTACTGAAAGCGGTTTACCAGCATTAGTTGTACTGTATACAAAATCTAATTTTGCATTAGGGTGAAACATCAATATTCTGATGAGTTCTCCCGCAGTATAACCTGAACCTCCAATTATTCCAACATTAATCATAGCTTTCATTGTTTACAGATGAAAATATGTTTTGGGCATTCCCTAAAATTTTGATAAATCCTTTCGCATCGTCGGATGTCCAAGCATTGTTCATTTCCCCATATTGACCAAAACCAGTATTCATCAAATCATT